>NEUY01000017.1 GCA_002304425.1 Opitutia bacterium Tous-C10FEB | reverse complement strand
TGGGTGGGTGGGACAGGCTGATTCTGGTGAAAAATCGCAGGCAACGCCTCTCGGGTAATATCGTCGATTTGCACGCACGGCGTATCTATCCGGGCACCGTGGAGTGGGCCGACGGGCGCATTGTGCGACTGCAGGCGGAGCCCGGGAAAAGTTACCCGCATTACCTCGCGCCTGGATTGGTTGATGCGCATATTCATATCGAGAGCTCGTTGTTGCCGCCGGCGGAATTTGCACGCTGGGCGGTATGTCATGGCACGGTGGCCACCGTTTCTGATCCCCATGAAATTGCTAATGTATTAGGTGTGGCCGGGGTAAATTACATGATCCGCGATGGGGCGCGGACGCCGTTTAAATTTAATTTTGGTGCGCCCTCGTGTGTGCCCGCGACAACTTTTGAGACCGCCGGAGCGCGGTTGGGCGTCACCGCAGTGACCCGATTACTAGCGCGGCGAGAAATTAAATTTCTCAGTGAGGTCATGAATTTCCCTGGGGTATTGGCGCGCGATCCTGCGCTGCTGGCGATGATCGCGGCCGCTCAACGCAGGGGCAAAGTGGTCGATGGGCATGCGCCCGGCTTGTGCGGTAAAGTCGCGGCGCGCTATGCCGCCGCAGGGATTACGACGGATCACGAATGTTTCACGCTCCCGGAGGCGTTAGATAAATTAGCGGCGGGCATGAAGATTTTAATGCGAGAAGGTTCGGCGGCGCGCAATTTGTCGGCGCTCATCTCATTGCTGAAAACCCATCCAGAGCACGTGATGTTCTGTTGTGACGATCTGCATCCTGACTTGTTGATGCAGCGCCATCTGGATGAGCATGTGCGGCGGGCTTTGCAGTCCGGCGCGGATCGCTTTGATGTGCTCCGCGCGGCCTCGGTTAATCCGGTCGAACACTATGGGCTGGAGGTGGGGTTGCTACGAGTGGGTGAGGCGGCTGACTTTATTGTTTTCACCGGCTGGAAGAACTTCCGGGTGCGGCGCACCTATTTGCGCGGCGCATTAGTGGCGAGCGAGGGGCGCAGTCGCTTGCCAAGGCAGCCTTCACCTCAGCCCAATAAATTTAAAGCGACGGCCAGAAAACCAGCCGATTTCGTGGTGCCGGCCGCACGCGAGGTGCCGACGGGGTCACGGGCTAAAACTAAAAATCGTCCCGTCTTGCAGGTGATCGAGGCGATTAATGGGCAGCTCATCACGCGGCACCGGCGCGAAATTCCCGCGATCATCAATGGCGCGGTGGTGACTGATCTGAAGCGCGACATCCTAAAAATTGCCGTAGTCAGTCGTTACAAGGCTCAGGCTCCCATCGCGCTTGGTTTTATTCATGGCTTTGGGCTTAAAGCTGGGGCTTTGGCTTCCTCCGTGGCGCACGATTCGCACAACGTAGTCGCGGTGGGGGTGGACGATGTGGCCTTGTGTGCGGCGATCAATCTCGTGCTCAAAGCGCGGGGCGGCCTCAGCGTAGTCGGGCGTGGCGGGTCGGCGGTTTTGCCGTTGCCGATCGCCGGTCTGATGTCGGGCCTCGATGGCCGCACGGTGGCTCGGCGCTACACGCAGCTCGATCAGCAGGCGAAGCGCCTCGGCTCCAAACTTGATGCGCCGTTCATGACATTGTCCTTCATGGCGCTCTTGGTTATCCCTGATCTTAAAATGAGTGACCAAGGTTTATTTTCGGCGCGTCGCTGGGCTTTCGCGCCCGTGCTCGCTCCCTAAATAGACGAATGTAGCGGGACTCGCTCTCACTCTTTTAAAATACTTGTGGGGTCGCCCCAAACGATGTGCGGTGCCACTCCTGCCAACGTTCATGACCCGCAAAAAGAGGCAGCGAATCAGCCACCGGAATGTCCTTCCCCAGTAGAAAATAGCGGGCAAATAATTCATCGGCCGTACCCCAAGCAAAACCAAAGGGTGGGCCCGCTTGGAGATTAGGGGTCTGATAATAAAAATAACCGAGCAAGGCGCCGCGATATTTCAACAAGGCCGCGATGCGGTCGCGATAAGCGTTCCGTTGTTCCGGTAATAAGGCGCAGATAAAAGTCCGCTCATAGACGACATCAAATTGGGTGGACCCAAAGTCGTGCTGAAAGAAATCACTGGCGAAGATATTAGGCGCAGAATCCGGGCCGACCAACTGCCGCGCGCGAGCAACGGCCACCGGAGAAAGATCGAGGGCGGTGACGGTGTAACCAGCCTCGATAAAGGCTTTGATTTCATAGCCTGAGCCGCAGCCCGGAATGAGCACGCGCCCGCCCCGTGGGTGCGTTTTAAGGTAGGCCTTTAAATCAGCCGGCACCCCACCAAAATCCCACGGCGTCTGGTTACTCAGATAACGTGAGTTCCAGAAATCTGGGGTGGTTGAAGGGAGGGGATCCATGAGCAAAGAGTTAATCGTCTCTTAATCGAGAAGGGTGAGCCGTACCTGCCTGAGCTCAAAAGATACGCCTTCCAACTGAAATCCGATCCGGCCTTCAGCTGGGTTGCGTTGCCTGCCCTAGATCAGCCCGAGCTTCATTTTTCCTTCTTCAGAAATCATCGATTGATTCCATGCCGGCTCCCAGGTGATGCGGACGTCGGCCGCACTAACGCCAGGCACGAGCAGAATTTTCCCTTTAGCGTCTTCCGCGATGGCTGGCCCCATTCCGCAACCGGGCGCGGTGAGAGTCATGGCAACGTCGACCTGAAAGCCGCCTTCGGGCGTCTGGGCCACATCCATGGTGTAGACAAGGCCGAGGTCGACGATGTTAACCGGAATCTCTGGATCAAAGACTTTGCGCAGCTGGTCCCAGATAGCGGCCGGATCAGGCGCTCCATCGGCCAGCGTAGCGGCGGTGACGGTCTGCACCGCGACGGTTTCGCCAATGGCATCGGCATCCTTAGCCTCGATCCGAAAAAGTCCGGTTGAGGTTTGTACCGTGAAGCTACCGCCGAGGACTTGATGAATGAACACCGTATCACCGCTAAACAGGGTGTGCTTATCGCCGCTGGGGATTTGCGTGACGATGATTTCTCGAGAGAGGATGCGGTCGCGTTTATCGGTCATGGGGAAATTTTAAAGGGTTATCAGGTTAAAGCTTAGGCTTTAAATTTCTCGCGAATAATTTCGGCGAGCGAATCGTGGAGTTGGGAGTTCTCGATTTTGCCTAGGACTTCTTCGAAAAATCCGAACACCAGAAGTTCCTGCGCTTGGGTAGGATTGATGCCGCGGGATTCGAGATAAAATTCTTGTTCAGCATCGATGCGAGCCGAGGTGGCGCCGTGCGTGCAGCGCACGTCGTTCGCTTGAATCTCGAGGCCGGGCAGCGAATTGGCTTCCGCTTCATCACTGAGCATCAAGTTGCGGTTGCTCTGGTAGGCGTCGGTTTTTTGAGCGTCAGGATCAACCACGATCAGGCCGGAGAAGATGGTCTTCGCTTGGTCGAGCAGCGCATTTTTATACAGCAGGTTGGAGCTGGTGTTGGGCGCTTGATGAATCTGGAGGGTGCGTTGATCAAATTCCTGCGAGCCGTGCGCAATCGTCAGGGCGAGCATCTCGGAATGGGCTCCGGGGGCTTGGAGTTGGGAAAAACTTTCGTGACGGGCTTGGCGCGCGCCGGCGTGAAGATTGATCGAAAGTACGCGGGTATCGCGTCGCGCCACCGTGGCGTTAAATTGAAACGACAAAGTTTCGCGGCTCCAATCTTGCATCGCGAGATAAGTGACTTGGGCGCCGTGGCCCGCGTAGAGATCGTTGCCGCCGCAGGCGAATTGGGCCCCGGCGCCCGTCGAGGAGCGAAAGAAGTCCGCGATCGTGACCTGAGCATTTTCCTCCGCGACGACCAAGGTATGAGGGAAAAGTGCCGTGCCGGTGCCGGAGGCATAGTGGAACACGCCCAAGGGTAGGTCGACTGTCACGTTGCGGGGCACGTAGACGAAGGCGCCGTTTTCCAAGAAGGCCTCATGGAGGGCGACGAATTTTTCGGACCCTAATTTGGAAGGTTGCGCGAGCAGGTGAGGCCGCACGAGATCGCTGTGCTTGAGCAAAGCCTCTTGGAGCGTCGTGAAGATGACGCCCTGCTCGGCGAATTTCGCCGCGAGCGGTTCCGCGTAGACGAGTTGGTGGTTGGCGAGCAGCAGGGTGCCGGCGCCGGGCGCCCCGAGGTCTTGTTTGGTGACTTGCTGATGATTGATTGGGTCAGCCAATTTGTAACCATCAAGGGAGAGGCCTTTCAAATGAGAGAAACGCCAGCCCTCATCCGTGCGTTTAGGCAACGGCAGAGCGGCGAAGCGGGCGTAGGCGGTGCGTTTGCGGTCCAGCCACCAAGCGGGCAGATGTTGAACGCGCGCCAGATGTGCGGCAAAAACTTCGGCGGTGAAGGCACCGACGGTAGTAGCAGAAAGAGAGGTGAGAGAGGCCATGGGATTGCTGGTGGTCGGGGAGGGTTTAGGCCGCGCTCAAAATCGTGGCGGCGTAAAGCGGCTCCTCCTCGTCGGGATTAATTAACCGACGGAGCCCTCCATTTCGAGGTCGATGAGGCGTTTGAGTTCGACGGAATATTCCATCGGAAATTGGCGGGCGAGGTCATTGATGAAACCATTGACCGCGAGGCTCATCGCCTGGGCCTCTGTCAGGCCGCGCGATTGCATGTAGAAGATCATATCTTCGCTGACCTTGGAAACGCTCGCCTCATGTTGCGTGGCGTTGCGATCGCCGCGCACCGAGATGGCGGGGTAGGTGTCCGTCCGGCTATTGGTATTAATCAGCAGGGCATCACACTCGGTATTATTTTTGCAGCCCTTGAGGTGCTTAGGAATATGCACGACGCCGCGGTAAGTGGAGCGGCCTTGGCCGACGGAGATAGATTTGGCGATGATGTTCGACGTCGTGTTGTTGGCCGCGTGGACCATTTTGGCGCCGGTGTCCTGATGTTGGCCGTCGTTGGCGAGAGCGATGGAGAGGACTTCGCCGCGGGCCCGTTCGCCCTTCAGCACCACGCCGGGGTATTTCATCGTGAGGCGACTGCCGATATTGCAGTCGATCCATTTAATTTCGGCATCCTCGTGGGCGACGCCGCGTTTGGTGACCAAATTAAAAACATTATTGGCCCAATTCTGGACGGTGATGTATTGAATTTTTGCGCCCTTGAGTGCGACGAGTTCCACCACGGCGCTGTGCAGGGTGGAGGTGGAGAATTTAGGTGCGGTGCAGCCCTCCATGTAAACCACTTCAGCGCCTTCGTCCGCGATGATGAGGGTGCGCTCGAATTGGCCGAAATTTTCGGCGTTAATGCGGAAGTAAGCTTGCAGCGGCTGGGCGACTTTAACGCCGGGCGGCACATAGATGAAGGAACCACCGGAGAACACCGCGCTGTTTAAGGCAGAGAATTTATTGTCACCTGTGGGAATAACCTTGCCGAAGAATTTCTTAAAAATCTCCGGATGTTCGCGGAGACCCTCGGTGGAATTAACAAAGATGACGCCCTGTTTGGCGACGATGTCTTTGATGTTGGAGTAAGCGGCCTCGGAATCAAATTGCGCTTCGACCCCCGCTAAAAATTTCCGCTCCTGCTCGGGGATGCCGAGGCGCTCGAAGGTTTTCTTGATGTCATCCGGCACTTCATCCCAGGTGCGTTTCGGCTTTTGGCCTTGCGAGAGATAGTAGCGGATTTTTTGAAAATCGATATTCTCCAGATCCTTGGTCGCCCAATGGGTGGGCATGGGTTTATCCCAAAAGGTTTTGAGGGCCTTGAGGCGGAATTCCAGAATCCACGGCGCCTCTTTTTTGACGGAGCTGATGTAGCGGACGGTGTCTTCGCTCAGGCCGGTGCCGGCGTCGAAGGCGTAGTCGACCTTGTAGCTAAAGTTGCCGGCAGTTTGATCGATGCCGACGACGGGGCTGGCGGAGGCGGGCGCGCCGTCGATTTCAGTGATTGGTTTCATGGGAAAAAAGGAAGGCGGCGTGGCGCAACGAAGAGCGGCGTAAATTAAATTTAGGCATTCGCGGCGGCGAATTCCTGTTTGACCCAATCATAGCCCTTGGCCTCGAGTTCCAGGGCGAGGGATTTGTTGCCGCTCTTCACGATGCGGCCGTCATACATGACGTGCACAAAATCGGGCACGATGTAGTCAAGCAGGCGCTGGTAATGCGTGATGAGCAAGATGCCGAGCGGGCCGCTGCGGAGCGTATTGACGCCGTCGGCCACGATGCGCAGGGCATCGATATCGAGACCGGAGTCCGTTTCATCCATGAGCGCAAAGTGCGGCTCGAGCATGGCCATTTGCAGAATTTCGCAGCGCTTTTTCTCGCCGCCGGAAAAGCCATCATTGACGGCCCGCGAGGTGAATTTCCGATCGATCTTCAACAGGTCCATTTTGCTGTAGAGCTTTTTGTAATAACCGGACGCATCGAGCTCTTCGCCTTCGGCCATGCGGGCTTGCACGGCGGCACGGAGAAAATTGGCGATGGAGACGCCGGGGATTTCACTCGGATATTGGAAGGCGAGGAACAAGCCGCTGCGCGCCCGTTCGTCGGGCTGCATCGCTAAGATGGACTTGCCGTCGAGGATCACGTCGCCCCCGGTGATGGTGTAGCTCGGGTGGCCGGCGATCGCCTTGGCGAGGGTGCTTTTGCCGGTGCCGTTGGGCCCCATAATGGCATGCACTTCGCCCGGCTTGATGGTGAGATTAAAGCCTTTAACAATGGCTTTATCCCCGATGCTGATGTGCAGGTTTTTGATTTCTAGTAGGCTCATGGGAAATAGTCAGGCTCAGTTGGTGCCGTGCGGGTTGTTCAGCGTCGGCGCACAATCTGCGGGGACGGTGGGCTGCGCGGTGCCGGCGGCGTCGCCGCGGAAAGTGAGTTCAACGCTGGAGGCGATAAAACCCGCCGGTAGGACGTGGTGCAGTTGAGCTACGAGTTCGATCGGCAGGTCGATGTCATGGATTTGCCCCGTAGTCTCATCATGAAAATGGGCGTGCTGGTGGAGATTCGGGCAGTAGCGGGTGGGGGCCCGCTCGAGGTTGACCTGACGGATCAGCTGGCACTGCACCAAGGTCTCGAGACAGTTGTAGACCGTCGCGAGCGAGATGGTCGGCATCTGCGATTTTACTCGGGCAAAAATCTCATCGGCCGTCGGATGGTCGCGCTTTTCTAGGATGACTTTAAACACCACTTCGCGCTGGGCGGTGGGCCGAAGACCGCTGTCGATGAGACGCTTGGTAAGGGTGGCGGAATTTTCGCTGGGGGTATTCATGAGATGATTATTTCAAAACGAATTGGAATAAGACTGAATTGCAACAAGGATTTAGAATAATTCTAAACTCTTTTCATGATAATTATATAATTATGATAATAAGTTACTTATAAAATATCATATTATTTAATAACCCTACAATTGGGTCCCCCAGCCAATATTTCGCTAGATAAGCTGTTCAGCTACTCACCTGATTTTAGTTAAAGTTCAGCTCACTAGGTTAGACCGAGGTGGGTCTTAACTCCCATCACTTGCACCATTTTTAGGGTTCACCGCACCCGTTGGCGCGGATGAAGTTTTTTTACCTGTTCGGGCGCGCGACTGGGAATCACATCGTCGGCGGGACGCGCAAGAGAGGAGACGCCGGCTCATGATGCTCGCTGACGTGTCCCCGATCATTCGAGCCCATCCGTGAATCAGTCGAAAGGGCGAGCGGCCCCGCCGTTGTCGGCGTTAGCTCATACTGCCAAGGGGCCGCTGGCGAAACTGGCACGGTCAATTGTATAAATGACGTGGCGGACCATCGTGCCGGCGTTTTCGGCGAAGTGTTCGCGGTTAGTTAGTAGGCCGCCGATTTTTTCCATGGCGCGCCGCGACCGGAGGTTGGTTTCGCCCACCAGAAAAATGACTCGATCGAACTGGGTAAGGGCATAACCGATCATCAGGGATTTCAGGGCGGCGTTGGTCGGGCCACCCCAATAGCGACGAGCGAGGAAGGTCCAGCCGATCTCGATCTCGCCGGGTTCGGCCCGCGTCCGATCAAAGCGTGACGAGCCGATGAGATTGTTCGTCGCGGGATCGATGGCGACCAAGGCGCCGCCGCTGGCCAACGCGTCGTCGAAGAAGCGGCGGAATACCGGTTCCTGCCAACGATCATGCGCCGGATGGACGGCCCAGATCAGCGGGTCGCTCGCGACGGCGTAGAGCGCTGCCCAGTCGTCCACGTGAAGTGGACGCAGCTTAACGAGGGGGTGCAGGAGGGTTGGCTGTAGTGTTTGCACGAGGTCGATGTGAAGCGATAAGGCGCGGGCTTTCCTATTTCTGCTGAAATTTTAAAATGCCGCTGAAAATTATTAAGCAGGATCAGGACGTCGGCGGCCGGTGGGGCGCCAGCACCAGTGCCAGGGTTCGTAGCCGATGCGGTGGCGGTTGCGGCGGGGGTAACTGAGATGAAATCCAAATTGGCCGGCGTTCTTTTTTAACCAGCGGAATGCTGGGGTACGGGCGAAATGTTCTTCCAGGCTGGGATCCTCGGGGGTGCTGATATCGATCGCACAGCCGGTGTGATGCTCACTGCAACCCGGGGCCGCGACTAGTTTTAAGATCTCGGCCAGTGAATTACCCGCGACCAATTTCCGCCGAATGATTGCTGTTTGCCGCGCGATGCTGCGAAAACCCGAGATGGGGCGCAGCGCGATGTCAGCGCGCGCCGCCGCCGCGTGGAGGCGGCGCCAAGCCGCGGCCGCGCTGGGGGTGAGTTTAATTAAGCGGCGGTCAACGGTGCGCCCAATCGTGATCAACGCTTGCGCCTCGCGCTGGATCGGCAACTGGCGCGCTTCGGCGTAATCCGCGGGAATCCCGAGGCTCGCCCAAATAGTCGGGAGGGAATCAGGCACCTTTCTCAGCCAACCAGCGTTCTGCTTCAATGGCCGCTTGGCAACCCATGCCGGCGGCGGTGATGGCCTGACGATAATGGTGATCGGCGCAATCCCCCGCTACGTACACGCCGGGGGTCTTGGTCTTCACTTGGCTGTGGCCGGTCGGGACAAAATAGCCCTGCTCGTCGGTGTCGACCGCATCCTTAAAGGGCGCGGTGTTGGGCACGTGACCGATCGCGACAAAAACACCTTTCACGGGGAGCACGCTCTCGATGCCCGTTTTAATGTTTTTAATTTTCAAACCACTGACGGCGCCGGCGGCGACGCCTTCCACCGCGACGGGCACGCTGTCCCATACGCATTGAATTTTCGGATGCGAGGTCGCCCGATCAGACATAATTTTCGAGGCGCGGAGAGCGTCGCGGCGATGCACCAAGTAAACCTTGCTGGCAAAACGGGTGAGGAAGAGGGCTTCCTCCGCGGCGCTATCGCCGCCGCCGATGACCACGACATCCATGTTGCGATAAAAAGCTCCGTCGCAAGTGGCGCAGGTGGTTACACCTTTGCCGCCGTAAAGTTCTGCTTCGCCGGGAATGCCGGTGAGCCGGGGGGAGGCCCCCGTGGCGACAATGATGATTTTTGCCTTAATCGTACGATCGGCGAGTTTAAGGGTGTAGGGCCACTGCGCCGTGTCGAGACCTTGGACGGTGCCACTTTCGTAATGTGTCCCAAATTTTTCCGCCTGCTTGCGGAGATTTTGCATCAGTTGATAGCCGTCGATGCCCTCAGGGAAGCCGGGGAAATTTTCCACTTCCGAAGTAGTGGTGAGTTGGCCGCCGGGCAAAATGCCCTCAACGACGAGAGGCTGGAGATTAGCGCGGCCAGTATAAATGGCAGCGGTGAGACCGGCACAGCCGGTACCGACGATCACGACATTTTCAATTTTCTCGGACATATAATAGAGGGCTCCAAATGAGCGCAACATTTCGGCCAGCGCAACCCCCGAGATGGGGCTAGGCGAATAAGCGCTGGCTGATTTTTCGCCGGCCCGCGGGCTGAGCCCCGAGTTTCACCCCAGTAAATGATGGAGTAGGCCGAGGCTGACGCTGGCGATAATCACCGGGAAAAGCGCGGATGGGAAACGCCGCAGCGCCCACCAGGCCAGTCCCGCGACGATAATAATAAACCAATCCGGGTGGCCCGCTTGGGGGAAAATCACGTGCTGGCCGAACCAGAGCGCGAGGTTGAGCACTACGCCCACCACGGCGGCGGTGACGGCGGTGAGCGCGCACGTCAGCCGCGTTTGGCGTCGCAATTGCTCGATAAAAGGTGCCCCGAGTAAAATCCAAATGAAGCAAGGGACAAAAGTTACCCACGTCGTCAGGGCGGCCCCGAGGGTGGCGGCGAGGAGCGGGGATAAATTTCCGGGCTGCTGCCAGCCACCGAGGAAGCCCACGAATTGGAGCACCATGATCAGCGGTCCGGGCGTGGTTTCCGCTAGGCCAAGCCCATCGAGCATCTGCGGGGCGGTGAGCCAGTGGAAATGCTCGACCGCTTGTTGCGCCACATAAGGGAGCACGGCGTAGGCGCCGCCAAAAGTGACTAAGGCGGCTTTGCTAAAAAAAATCCCCTCTTGCGTGAGCGTGGCCCCCGTCCCTTGCCAGAGCCCCATCAGTAACACCGGGGTCCACCAGACGGCCAAGCCCACCAAGAGAACTTGGCCGGCGCGGGTCCAGGAAGGGCGCGTATGGGCCGGCGCCGCTTGGGCATCATCGATGACGGCAGAAGGGGTGGCGGTCGTGGGGCTCCCGTGGCCCGCGGTCACATTGAAAATTTTCTCCCAGCGGAGTCCGCCGAAGTAGCCGATGACAGCGGCACTGCTGATGATGAGCGGGAAGGGCGTGTGAAAAAAGTACAGCGCGACAAAAGCGAGGGCCGCGATCGAAACGAGGATCGAGTTTTTCAGCACCTTAGTCCCGAGACGGATTCCGGCTGTAGCGACGAGGGCGAGGACCGCCGGTTTTAGGCCGTAGAAAACTGCGCTGATCCAAGGCACGTTGCCATAGGCGACATAGACGTAACTGAGGCCCCACAGGAGCAAGGCGGAGGGCAGTACAAAGAGGAGGCCGGCGGCGAGTCCGCCCCAGGTGCGATGCAGGAGCCACCCGCAGTAGATGGCGAGTTGTTGGGCTTCGGGACCGGGCAACAGCATGCAGTAGTTGAGCGCATGCAAGAAACGCGCTTCGCCAATCCAGCGTTTTTTTTCAACCAACTCCGTATGCATGAGCGCGATCTGGCCGGTGGGTCCGCCAAAGCTGATGCAACCGAGTTTTAGCCAGAAGCGCAGCGCCGTCCGAAAAGTCGGATGGGCGGGGGGCGTGGCGGGCGGCAGTGATGATGCACTCATGCAGTGGGGAACCAATAAATGGGAGCCTGCTGGGCGTCAATGGCGAGACGAGCGACGTAAATAATTTTATTATGAAACGGCTTATCTCGGCAAAAAATGGGGGATTGCTCGATGGGGACGCGGGCTCAGATTAGCGATCAATGCATGATTTATCTCCGCTCCCCACTGAACCAACGCTGGGACTTTATCGTCATTACAAGGGCAACGATTATCGCGTGCTCGGCTTGGCGCGGCATTCCGAGACGCTGGCTCCTCTCGTTGTTTATCAAGCGCTTTACGGCGAGCGCGGTCTCTGGGTGCGGCCGGCGGCAATGTTCAACGAGAGCGTGCTCGTGGCGGGACAGAGCCAGCCGCGGTTTAGGCGGGTCGGTGACTGATTACTAAAATCGACGGCCGCCGCAGCTAGGCGAATTTCGCAACTTGTTCAGGATAATTTGCGCTCCCGCAACCAGGCGAAAAGCACGGGCGTGACGACGAGAATATGGATGAGGCTCGACAGCATGCCGCCCACGACGGGCGCCGCCAGGGGCCGCATGACTTCAACCCCAGTGCGGTCTAACCAAAAGATGGGCAGCAGCGAGGCGATGGAGGTGGCGACGGTCATGACCTTGGGGCGCAAACGCAAACGGGCTCCCGCTTTGATCGCCTCCAGTAAAGCGGCGCGGGTCAAGGTGCCCCCGAGCTCGAGTTGTTTTTTGGCCACGGCTTCCTCGAGATAGATGACCATGATTATGCCGGTCTGGATCGCGGTACCGAACAGCGCAATGTAACCGACCCAGACCGCCACGCTGAAATTGTACCCAAGCATAGCCTGGAGCATGACACCCCCGGTGAGAGCAAACGGGACCGCGAGGATAACATGCGCTGCTTCCGTGATGGATTTAAAAGTCATGATGAGTAACCCAAAAATAATCAGCAGAACTGTGGGAAAAACATAGAATAAGGTCTGCCGGGCTCGCAGCTGATGCTCATATTGACCGGAGTATTCGATGGTCATGCCTGGATCGAGGGGAACGTCTTGGGTGACGCGCGTTTTGATCTCCTCGACAAATCCGCCCAAATCCCGATCGCCCACATTCGCCTGCACAAATACCCGGAGGCGGCCATTTTCAGACGAAATTTCACTGGGGCCAACTACGCGTTTAATTTCAGCGAGCTCCCGCAAAGGCACATGAGGTCCAGCGGGAGTGGGAATAAGGAGATCACCAAATTTATCGATGTCGTCGCGATCGGTTTGTTCGAGTCTCACCTGCAACGGCCAACGTTCGCGGCCCTGGAGTGTGGTGCTGATGGTCGTGCCGCCGAAGCCGGTTTCCACATATTCAAGCAATTGTTGGGCGCGGAGTCCGTAGCGGCTCATGCGATCACGATCGATCGTGATTTCAAGATACGGCTTGCCCTGCACACGCGATGGCGCGACGCCGACGGCGCCCTGCACCTGATTTATCACGCGCTCCACTTCAAAGGCTTTGCGCTGCAGTGCGGCCAGATCATCGCCAAATATTTTGACCCCGACTTGGGCGCGAATGCCGGTACTCGTCATGAGAATACGATTTTCAATGGGTTGAAGAAAACCCGGCACATAGCCCGGCACGTTCATGAGTTTACTGGAGAGATCGGCGATGATAGAGGCCTTGGTCGTCCCCAGCGGCCACTGGTCCGCGGGCTTCAGCATAATAGTGGTTTCGATCATCTCGACGGGAGCGGTATCCGTGGCGGTATCGGCGCGGCCCAATTTACCAGCGACGGAGGCGACGGCCGGATGAGCGCTGATGACGCGATCTTGCCAGGCCATGATCCGCTTAACTTCGCTCAGCGAAGTCGCCGGGAGTAGGACCGGCATAAATAGCAAGCTGCCTTCCTCGAGCGTCGGCATGAATTCGCTCCCGAAGCCGGTAAAATGGCGGGCAATTTGGGGAGAAAGCCGAGCGGTGATTGAGCGGGGCAAACCAAAAGCCACAAGCGTGGCGCTGGCGAGTAGCGCCGCGGCGAGGCCGATTACGATTTTACGATGCGTGAGCGCCCAATCGAGTACCGGATCATAAAGTCGGAGCAAATACTTCATCAGCAAATTTTCGCTCTCAGGCTTAAATGGGCCGCGCACGAGGATGGTGCAAAAAACGGGCACCGCTGTGATGGCCAGCAGAACAGCGCCGAGCAGGGCGAAAGATTTAGTTAACGCCAGCGGGTGGAAAAGTTTTCCCTCTTGGCCCGTCAGCATAAATACCGGAACGAATGCGAATATGATGATCGCCATGGAGAAGACCATGGGCCGGCCGACTTGCGTGGCGGCGGTGAGCGTTTCCTGAAATACCTCGGGTCCGGTCAGGCGCCGGCGAAGTCTGATCTCTGCCAGCTCGCAATGGCGGATAACATTTTCGGTCATCACAATACCGGCATCGACCAGCACGCCGATGGAAATAGCGATGCCGGTGAGCGACATGATATGGGACGGAATGCCGAAGCGATCCATGAGGATAAAGGATATCAACAGGGAGGCTGGTAGGGGCAGCGTGACGACGAGGATGCTGCGGAAATGAAACAAAAAGAGAATGTGCATGAGTGTCACGAGGATGATTTCCTCCGTGAGGGCATGCTTGAGCGTCTTGATCGCTCGATCGATGAGTTCGCTCCGGTCGTAGAACGAGGCGATCGATACGCCGGCGGGCAGGCCCGCTGCCATGGTGGCGAGGCGGGCTTTGACGGCTGCAATCACGCGATAGGCATTTTCACCGTAGCGCATGATCACGATACCACCGACAACCTCGCGACCGTTTACATCGAGGGTGCCGCGGCGAAAATCACCGCCGATCTGGATGGTCGCTACATCCCGGAGGTAGAGCGGCTGGTCGCCGCGCGTTAGGAGGGGGATTTTTTCTAAATCGGCGCTGCTTGTAATGAGGCCGATGCCGCGGACAATAAATTCTGCGCCATTTTCTTCGACCGTTTTGCCGCCCACGTTGAGATTGCTTTGGCTCACGGCGGCAATGATGTCCCCGAGCATAAGGTCGAATTGCTTTAATTTTAAGGCAGAGACTTCGATTTGATATTGGCGAACGAAGCCCCCGATACTGGCGACCTCGGCGACGCCGGATACGCCGGCCAGTTGGTAGCGGATAAAATTATCCTGCAGCGTGCGGAGGGTGCCGAGATTCTGCGTACCCGAAGCGTCTTCGAGGTAATATTGATAAACCCAGCCCAGCCCAGTGGCATCGGGTCCCAGCCGAGCGACTACCCCGGTAGGGAGCATATCACCAATGGCATTGAGGCGTTCCAACACGCGCGAGCGAGCGAAGTAGGGGTCGATCTTGTCTTCAAAGATTACCGTGAGAAAAGAGAAGCCAAACATCGACGTCGCCCGCACCACCTTAACTCCGGCGAGACCCTGCAGCGTAACCGAAAGTCGATAAGTGATTTGATCTTCCACTTCCTGGGGCGAACGGCCTGGCCAGTCGGCGTAGACGATGACCTGATTCTCTGACAAATCAGGGATCGCATCGATGGGGACCCGCTGCAGAGCCACTACGCCCCACGCGCAGAGGGCAAGAAATGCCGCCAACACAATAAAACGATTTTGTAGCGACCAACGAATAATCCCGTTAATCATGGGCGGATAAATTTATTTTACCTCTTCGCCGCAGCGCAGCATCGCCGACCCAAAAAAAGGATTTTTTAGCTCGGCGGTACGCTGCAGCCACCGCCCGGTGCCTAAGACGGGCGACATCGGGCACTCAAAGATCCAGATTTTTTCATGGGTCGGTAAACGTTGCTCACGGACAAGATCGGCGAGCGCGGTACTGAAAGGTTCAAAGTCGCGCCGCGCCAGGCGCAGGTCAGTTTGGTCGGGCAAGGCCAGGTCGGCGAGCGGACTGCGTTTGTCCTCACCAGAATTTGCCAGGTAACTGGTCAGCGCGCTACGTATGATGGGGAGACTTTTCTGGTAAGCGCTAAGATTATCCCTGGCCAGGGCGGCGGCCCCATCGGCGCTCGCTAAGGCCAAGGTGATTAAATGCGCTGAGCTAGCCGCGGAGGCTTTGCGGGGAGTGGCGTCGCGCACCCGCGATGGCGTGGCGATAATTTCGTTCGCGGGAGTACTCGTCGCAGCATGAGCGAGTTGCGCTTGGCTATCCAGTAGCAGCGCCGCTTCGGTCACGACGCGATCGCCCTCGGCTAGGCCCGCCAGTACCTCGGCGAATTCGTCCCCAATTCGTCCGAGCTGGATCGCCCGCGCAATATAACGATGGTTGGCTTGCTCTAGATAAACGATCGGCGCTCCACTGTGTTGGAGCACGGCCCGGCGTTCGACGATGAGCGTGTCAGGTTGTTCGATGCGCACACGACCTAAGGCCGTTTGTTCGTGGAGTAAGGTGCGATCGGTATTCGTTAGGACGACCCGCACACTGACAGTCCGCGTGGCGGCGTTGAGGTTGGGATTAATGAAGGCGATCGGGGCGGTTAAAATCTGCCCAGGCCGACTGGCGGTGGCTACTTCCACCTGTTGCCCGAGTTGAAGCCACGGTAAATCGCTTTCGTGCGCATCAAACACAAACCACATCGTGGCAAAATCACCGATCTCAAAGAGCGGGTCGTTGGTTTGCACATATTGCCCTTCGTAGGCCGCGCGCGTCACCACGGTGCCAGTCATCGGCGCGCGCACCGTGAGAATCGCGGTGGGCTCTTGGGTGTGTTCCAAGATGGTGATTTCCTCGTTGGTCAGACCAAGTTCCAGCAACCGCTCGCGAGTGGCGGAACGTTCGGACTGCGTGTAGGCGGAAGTGCCCGCCTTGAGCCGCTCGAGGTAAACGCGTTGGGCGGTGAGTAATTCTGGACTGTAAATGGTTACGAGAGGCTCGCCGGCGGTTACCTCGGCGCCGACATAATTCACGAATAATTTTTCGACGCGGCCGGGGACGCGTGCAGCCAGAATGCGGTGACGCGTTTCGTCATCAGCGATCACGCCCGCCACCCGGGTGGTGCGAATTAATGGCCCGCGTTTGACGATCGCTGTTTGGACGCCCGTGATGGCGGCGCTCGTTGGCGTCAAGGTGACAAGATTAGGGTCCGCCGCCGTCGAGCCGTTGCCTCCCGGCTGATTGGTCGTAACCAAATCCATTCCACAGATCGTGCATTTACTCAGTCGATCCAATTTAATCCACGGGTGCATGGGGCACTGATAAGTGCTCGCGGCGACGCTGGGCGAAGCGCCCGGCGAAGCGACGGGCGAGCCGGCAAAGAAATAGCCTGCGCCTGCTGCCGCGCCCAGCGCGAGTATGAGCCATAAGCGTGTGATCATTGGGTCGGGGGTGTCTGGGGGTGATCTCTTGAGGAAAAGAAGCGGGCCCTTATGGCGGCGCCGTGACGCGCCAGGCTAGGGCGCGCGGAAGGTTATTTTGCCTTAGCGGCATCGTCGATGAGCTTGAGATACTTGGCGGGGTCTTGATTGAAATCCTGCTGGCAATGTTTGCAGCAGAAGCGCACGAGCCGGTCGGGTTGGCCCGCTTGTTGATAAACATAGTCGATGCCCGGGCCCATCGCCCCACCGATTTCCTCTGCCGACACGACGCAGGTCTTGAGCGGATACTGGCTTTGGGCTTGGGCTAGCCACGTCGCCGAGGGCGCTAGGGGGGCATTCGGCGAGGGTGCTTTCGTTTCGGCAAAGCTCAGGGCGGCGCCGAGCGTAAATAAAATAGCAAAGAGCGGGCGGATATTTTTCATGATAGCGGGATGGGTTAATTTGAGCATTGGACAAAAGATGAGACGAGCGTCATTGATTAATACACCACTCAGGCATAAATCCCTCGGAATATTTTAGTGCTCGTGAGTGATTTGTTCGGTCGCGGTGTATTAAGTACTACTCTCTATGACTATTCCCCCTGATAGCTTAACCGAGCGTTTGCGTGCTTGGCGGGTGAGTCCACCCGCGGATCCAGCCTTTCGGCCGCAGGTTTGGGCGCGCCTGCGGCGATCAGCTCACGTTACCTGGGCAGATTATTTGCGCCCCCATGCTGTGGCTTGGCTGTTCGCTGCCGTCACGATTTTTGGCGTGGCGGCCTACACTGGTCGGACCGCCGCGACGATGCGGGCCCGCGCGGATCGCGCGGCCTTAGTTAGCACGTACTTGGTGGAACTCGATCCACGGTTGCAGGCGGGGTTGTTTCGAGTTCAGCCATGAAATATCTCGTTCGCACTTTAGCGCTGATTGGATTGAGCGCTGCCGCCTTGGGGTTAATTTGTTTTCGCTTGAGCTGTGACACCGCGCTCCAGGTCGCCGCTGAAAAAGGAGACGTATGGCAATGGCTGCGGCAGGATTTCCATCTCACGGATCAGCAGTTTGCTGCGATTCAAGTCGTGCACCAAGCTTACGCCGGTACCTGCGTCGAGCACTGTCGGTTAATCCAAGAGGCGACTAAATTGCGCGATGCGCTGGCGGCTAAGACCAGTTCGCCAGCGGCCCGAGTAGCCGCCGAGTTGGCCGTTAAAGAATTACGGTCAGTCTGCGAGCATGCGCTCACGGGGCATGTGCAAAAAGTGGCCACGCTGATGGCCGCCGAAGATGGCCGCCGCTACCTGGCGCTGATGTTACCAAAAATTGCCGCTTTTGATCATGCGACGGCGCCCGATTTGCAGATGAATCATACGCATTGAATCATGGCTGCTGATCTAGCTACTGGCGCCAGCGATGAAGAGTTGATGCGCCGCTTACAGGGTGGAGAAGAAGCGGCTTTGGCGGCGCTGATGGAGCGGTGGGAGCTGCCCGTGAAGCGTTTTATTTTTAGGCTCCTCGGCAATGTGACGGAAGCGGAGGATCTCGCGCAGGAAGTTTTTTGCCGGATTTTTACTAAGCGCACTCATTATCGGCCGGGCGCAAAATTTTCCGCTTGGTGTTATGCGATTGCGGCTAATCTAGCTAAGAATCGTTTGCGTTGGTGGCAGCGTCATCCGGTGCATTCCATCGATGCGTGGATTGAGGCCGGCGGGGAAATCGCCGATGAATCCCTTTCAGGGGCTTCCGCGGCGCAAAGCACGTTACGGCAGGAGCAAATTTTAGCCGTGCAAAAAGCGGTGGCGGCGCTGCCGCTCGACTTGCGCACCGCGCTCATTCTTTTCGAATATGAGGAGCAAACTACCGCCGAGATTGCCGCGGCCTTGGACTGCACCCCGAAAGCAGTGGAGAATCGACTTTATCGTGCGCGGCAGTTGCTCCAGCGGTCTTTATTTCCGGCGGCCTGAACAGTTCGAGGAGATTATTACGCTGCTTTCCGCTGAAGCCAGGGAGCGATTTCTGCCTGAATTTCTTTCAGCTTATTTTGCAGTGCGGGAGTTTTCAGCATTTCACGGCTAATGGCTGCGCCCAGAATTCGGCCGGCTTCGACGTCGCTGGGGTAATGAACGCCCGCCAGGAGTCGGCCCCAGCGATTAGCGGCGGCGCGGGTCTGAAAAGCGGCGGCGTGCTCAGGAAAAAGACTGCTGAGTACCGCGGCCCACGCGGTGGCGCGCATCGCGTGACCACTGGGATAAGAGCCGGTATCTCGTAATTCCACACACGGCTGAAGCCGCGTATCCAGGAAGGGCGGCCGCCGTCGGTTGAAATATGTTTTGGTCGCTCGGCTAAATAAATCCAAGTCACTGCCGAGATGGGCGAGGACGGTGGCCGTTTGAGGCAGCTTGGTCGCGGTGAACCACGGGCCGAGAACGGCCGCGCCAAAGCTAAAAAAATCCTCCGCTTCGATCAGGTGCGCTTGGCTTACTTGCGCTGGAGTCCGCGCGAGTTGCAGCTGATAGAGCACTTCTAATTCGGCCTGCTGCACCAGAGAATCTCGGGCCGGCGGTGGAGGGAGTAAGGCCGGAAGATCAAGCGCCGCGGGCGCCAAGAAATAAGCGGGGGCGGCGGGGTGGGCGGGGGCGGCTGGAGCCGCGATCAAACCAGCGGCGTTAAGTAATACACAGCAACTCAGGAGCAATTGCTTCATGGGGTGGCGGAAAAAACTTCGCGTAGTTGAATACTATCAATGCGCCGATCTTTCGTTTGAATATCGGAAACAATGATCAATTTGTCGCCCTCGCGAATGCGGCCCAATTTTAGTAGGGACGCGGTCGCTCGCTCGATCGTTGCCTCAGGATTGCTGAAGGGCACGAGTAGAAAAGGCTCCACGGCTCGGACGATGCGCAAATGACGCATCGTTTCGACGCTGTCCGTGATGGCGAGAATGGGTGCGTGCGGTGGTCGGTGGGCGGCGAGGCCAGCGGCATTGGTGCCGTGCCGCGTAAATACGACAATCAGCGATCGCGGAATTTCGTTGGCCAGCACGACGGCGGCACGAAATACCTTCATGCGTTCCCCGATAAACACGGCGGGCTCGGGAATATCCGTTGTCTGCTCCGCCTCAATCCGGCGAGCGATGGTGTCGAGAATCCGCACGCACTCGAGCGGGTATTGCCCGATGGTCGTCTCCCCAGAAAGCATGACGCAGTCGGCCTGCTCATATACCGCGTTCGCTACATCCGTAATTTCCGCGCGGTTGGGCATCGGCTGAGTGATCATTGATTCCAGCATGTGGGTGGCAATGATGACAGGTCGACCGATCGCTAAACAGGTGCGGACGGCGCGGCGCTGAATCACCGGTAGCTCTTCCAGCGGCACTTCGATGCCGAGATCGCCGCGGGCGACCATCAAGACGTCGGTCGCTCGGATAATGTCATCAAGGTTATCGATGGCGGACTGGTCCTCAATTTTAGCGACAATGTGCGCGGGGGAATTTCTCTCCTTCAAGAAAAGCCGGAGTTTTTCAATATCGGAGGCTTCGCGCACAAACGATAGCGCGATAAAATCGACCCCCTCTTCAATGCCGACGATCGTGTCCGCCTTATCTTTCTCCGTGAAAGAGGGGAGATTAACATGCACGCCTGGCAGATTGATGTGCCGGCGCGACGTCAGCGAACCCGGCGTGAGCACGCGGCAGCGAATGTGGGCCTGATCTTTCGTGAGGACCTCGAGGCGGATGAGACCGCTATCAACGAGGACGGTATCACCAATCTTAATGTCATTAACGAGGTCGCGATAATTCACATCAACGGAGCGGACTTCTTCGCCGTTAGTGCGTTCGGCTCCGGGTTTGACGGTGAAGTCAAAAATTTCGCCAACGCGCAGCTCGAGCGGTACCGCTAAATCGCCGGTCCGGATTTCGGGACCTTTGATGTCCATCATGATGGCCACTTCGCGCCCAGCCTGCTGGGCCGCGGCGCGAACGCGGCGAATGATCAGGCGCGTCCAGTCATGCTTAGCGTGCGCCATATTCAGCCGAACGACGTCGACGCCCGCGGTGATGAGTTTTACCAGCATCGCCTCGCTTTCCGTGGCCGGCCCCAGGGTGGCAATAATTTTGGTGCGCCGCAGGGAATTGGTCGAAGGCATAGCGGCAAAGGTCAGCAGCAATTGCGCCAACCCGCAAAGACTATTACCCGCGCGTCCCGTCGGCGGCGTGCGTCAGCCACCCGCGCTAGTCGCGGGCAGAAGGATTTAACCCGCTAAGTGCCGCGGCGATAGCCGATCGAAGATCTGCGGTCGGGGTCGCCGCCGCCGCGGTGTTACAATTGCGCGAGAGCCAAAATTAATTTGGCGGGCTCGGATATTTTCGGCGTGCCTTGATGCCGCGGGGGCGTAGCTTCGGGCGGTTGTATTTCTTGCTGCTGCGCATTAGCAGTTATTCCCAACCCCAATTAGCCTCATGGATCTCGGCCTCGTCGGTTTCTGTCTGCTGATTGTCATCGGAATCTATTTCTATAATAATCCGCTCAAGCACGGTCCGTGGTTTTTAAGCCGTCGCTTCATCAATTGGTTCCCTCTCGGGATGACGTATGCGTTTCTCTACATGGGGCGCTATAATTTAACGGTGGCAAAAACGGCGCTCGGCAGCCTGATGACGAATGAGGAATTTGGGCTAATCTTTGCGGCCGGCACGGGAACTTATGCCCTGTCATTTCTCGTGAACGGACCGCTGGTGGATAAAATTGGCGGCAAGAAAGGAATAATTATCGCCGCGCTGGGCGCTTCCCTGGCTAATCTGGGGCTCGGGGTGGTCACTTGGCTGGTGGTGACCGGTCGATTGCAGATGCGGTTAGTGGGGGTGTACTCCGTCCTCTACGCCCTCAACATGTATTTTCAGAGCTACGGCGCGGTCTCCATTATTAAGGTCAAGGCGAACTGGTTTCATGTGCGCGAGCGCGGTTTGTTCGGGGCGATTTTTGGCACGCTTATATCCTTCGGCGTTTATTTCGCCTTCGATTGGGGCGCGGCAATTATTAAGATGACGAAAGTCAATGCGCTCGCGACCGATCATTGGTTGCCGGTCCTGATCCGCCGTTTGTTTATGCCGACGGGCTTGGGCGTCGATGCCACGTGGGCTGTATTTTTCATTCCTGCCGCCATCTTACTTATCTGGGTGGTCTTGGATTTTTGGCTCATCAAAGATACTCCGGAGGAAGCGGGTTTTCCGCATCTCGACACGCACGATGCCTCGTCTGGTCACATGCATGAGGAATATTCGACCCGCGATTTGCTGAAGAAAGTTTTCTATAATCCGCTCATGTTGATGTTCGCTGGGGTAGAGCTTACTTCGGGGGTGCTGCGCAATGGGATCATGCAATGGTACTCTGTATTTGCCCATGATGTGAAACAGGTCGGCGCGGAAGGCATTCTCGCCAACTGGGGCCTGCTTTTGTGTATCTTCGGCATCGTCGGCGCCTTCGCCGGCGGATTGATCTCTGATAAATTATTCCAATCGCGGCGCGGCCCCCCGGCGGCGATGTTTAGCCTCTTTATGTTTTTAATGGCGGCGGTGATGGCGATGACGATTTTTTCCCATCCCCTAGTGGTCGGCATCTCCGCCCTGTTCATCGTCGGGGCTGTGACCGGCGTCCATTCGTTGATGTCCGGCACGGCGGCGGCCGATTTTGGTGGCCGCAAAGCGACGGCGACCTGCTCCGGTATTTTGGACGGCTGTGTTTATCTGGGCAGCAGCGTGCAATCGATCAGCGTGGGCTATCTCTCCGGTTACAGCTGGCAGTGGTGGCCCATTTTCCTGATGCCCTTTGCCCTAGCTGGCAGTGTGATTGCTTGGCGCATTTGGCATGAGTTGCCCGATGCGACGCGAAAATATATCGCCGAACACGAGCAGCCCGCCACGAAGTAAGCCCTGCGTTTAATTACCGCTGCCGCGTGGCCGAGTGGAGCCGGCTCTAGGCGAATTCGTAGAAAGGGGTACTGGCGCCGGCGGCGACGACCGAGAAGCCGCAGCCGCGCGCCGTCAGTACGGGGCCGCAGGCGGTCGCCACGGCCGCAGGGGAATTGCAATCTTGGCTGAGGTGGGCGAAGAAAACTTGGCGCCAGCGGGACTCCGTGACGGATTCAAGCAACTCGCGCGCGGCGGCATTCGAGAGATGACCGTGCCGCCCACTGATCCGCTGTTTGGTGCTCCACGGCCGCTTCGTGTCAGCCTCGAGCATGTGTGAGCAATGATTAGCTTCAACCACCAACACATCCGCTGCCCGAATGCGTTCCCGCACGTGTCCTGGGGCATGGCCCAGATCGGTGAGCCAAGCTAAACTGCGGCGTGGCGAGAGCAGATCATTTTCACCGTGCGCGATAAAAAATCCCACCGGCTCCTGGGCATCGTGCGGCACGGCGAAGCTGCTAATTTCTAAATCGCGAAACTGAAAGGTGCTCCCCGTTTCAAAAAGCTGCCAGGGTACGCGATGCTTGAGCCCTTCTTGGGCTTTGGTCGCGGTGGCGCGATTAGCAAAAACTTTAATCTGCGGATAGCGGGCCAGCCCCTTCAGCCCAGCGGCATGATCACTATGCTCGTGCGTTAACAGGATCGCATCAATCGATTCGATTTTTTCTCCCAAGCTTTCGAGCATACCCGCCAACCGTTTCGCCGAGAAGCCAGCGTCAATCAGGATACGCGTGTTATCGGTCTGCAGAAAGGCAGCATTCCCGCTACTCCCGCTGCCTAAAATACTAAAGCGCATCGCCATGTAGGGGGATGAACAGGGTCCAGCGTGAGTCGTGCAATCGTTATTTTAACGGATAGCTCGCTGGGTCGTGGAGGTTGACGCCAAGGAAAATCTGACTTCGCTTGCACGTCATGTCGTCACCGGCCTCC
>NEUY01000016.1 GCA_002304425.1 Opitutia bacterium Tous-C10FEB | reverse complement strand
ACCTAGCGTTTATTGGTGGGGGCGGTATTGCCAATGTCGCCTTCGATGGATGCCTCGGGGAAAATTATGTCGCGATCTGCGATGTTGATGACGCGCGCGCGGCTAAAAATTGCGCCAAATATCCTCAAGCTAGACGCTTCAAGGACTATCGGGTGATGTTTGATCAAATGCATCGCGAGATCGATGCGGTGATTGTCTCCATTCCTGATCACAGTCATTTCGCCGCGGCCTACTTGGCCATGCAGCTCGGCAAGCACGTGTATGTGCAGAAGCCCTTGACCCACGATATCTGGCAGGCCCGCACCCTGCGCCGCGCAGCCGCCTACTACAAGGTGATCACCCAAATGGGCAATCAAGGTCACACCACGGAAGGGATTCGCCTCGTTAAAGAATGGTATGAATCGGGCGTGCTTGGCGAAGTTCGCGAAGTCCACGCTTGGTTTGATGGCCCTAATTTTGTGAAAGGTCCTTATTTCAGCATTCCGGCCACCTTCCCCGCCCCCACTCTGGCACCACCCGCCTCCCTTGATTGGGATCTCTGGCTCGGGCCCGCGAGGAAACGTAAATACAGCTCTGCCTACGCGCCGCTTACGTGGCGTGGCTGGTGGGATTTCGGCTGTGGCCAACTCGGTGACTGGGCCTGCCACACCCTCGATGCTCCCTTCTGGTCGCTCGATTTGGATGCGCCGACCCGCGTCTCGGTGATCAACCTTGAGCCCATTGCAGAAGGGTTCGTCTGCCGTTCCTCCCATCTTAAATTTGAGTTCCCCGCTCGCGGCAACAAACCGCCGGTCGCCTTGCATTGGTATGATGGCGGCCAACACCCTGCCCCGCCGCTCGACTGGGATCGGTCGAAAATATTTCCCAGTTCGGGCATGCTCATGATTGGAGATAAAAATACGTTAATGACCGGAGCCCGCCCGGATACACCCCGCTTGCTACCGGACAAATTTTGGGAGGAATTTAAATTAAACCTACCCGCCAAAACTATCCCGCGGATCAAGGGCGGGCCTTTTCAAGAGTGGGTCCGCGCGATCAAAAATGAAGGACCGCTGCCTGGTTCTAATTTTGAGTACGCCGCTCGCCTCACTGAAATGTCGCTCGTCGGCTGCATGGCGCAACGCACCAACCGTGATATTGAATGGGATGCCGCGAATATGCGGGTCACCAATCACGATGGGTTGGAGCGTATTGTTCGCCAACCCGCGCGCCGCGGCTGGGACTTCGGGGCGGAAGTTTGGCGCACTTAAAGGGCTATCCCGTGCGCCCCGCCGCACTCTGCGCCGGATCCTAGCGAGCCAGGAAAGCGTTAAAGCGACGCTCATTCGCCGCCGTCGTCAGCGGACCGTGGCCCGGCGCAATCACCGTATCCGGGGCCAACAAATCTAGCATCCGCCGCGCGTGTTGGAGTTGACGCTGACAACAGAAATAGCCGCCCCCGAGCGAACCAGCAAAAATAAGATCACCGGAAATCAACAGCGCCGCTCCAGCCGGTGCAGTGGTCGCTTGGATGAGATAACAATTATGCTCAGCCGCATGTCCAGGAGTACAGAAAGCCGTAACCGAAATTTTCTCGAACTGTACCGTTTCGCCTTCCCCTAATCCGTGGCAGCGCGGCCAACGACCGGTTGGGGGACCATAAAACTGCGCCAAGCCGGTTTCCTGTAAAACCACATTAAGTCCACCGATATGCTCAGCCTCATAATGGGTAATAAAAACCGCCTCAATTTCCTGAATGCGCGTGGGCCAAGCGCGGTGCAATTCAGGATGACTCGCCCCGGTATCAAAAAGAATAGCACTATCGCCACCAGTCGAAACCACGTATGAGTTGGCCACCCCCACACCGTACGGCATGCGCAGCGGATGAACACAGAACGATAACCCCGTGAGCTCCGCGACCGGGTAAGCGCCCTGCGCCAGCGCATTGAGGCCCACTTCATTCAAACCAAGGACCCGCGCGAGCCGCCCCAACTCCAGCTGATTCAACTCGGAACGATAATCGAGCGCATCTTGGATCCGCGCAGGATCAACGTCAGCGAAAGCCGCGAGCTTCTCTTGACTCAAATTAGCCTGGCGCGCTGCTTTTTCTAAAACATCACCTAGCTCATCTTCTAGCGCAGGATTATTGTGGGAAGGTTGCATCGAAAAAGACTGAGTCGAGTCAGCCATCATTAACGCTAAATGACACGGCTAAATGCGCCCAGCTTGACGTTATCGCAATCAGCCGAACAGCGGGCCGGAGTTGAAATTTTAAATAAACTAACCTTTGAGCGTGTCAGTGCAGCTCTTCTGCTTTTTACTTTAAGCGATTCTGTATGCTTTCGGGCCCACCACCCCCTCCCCCGCTCCTGACGTTACGCCGTGCCGCTAAGAATTTTGGCGGCGTCCGCGCTTTGCGAGGCGTCGACTTTGATTTACAGGCCGGGGAAGTTCACGCGCTCCTCGGTGAAAATGGCGCAGGGAAAAGCACGTTGATCAAAATCATTACCGGCGCTCATCAACCGGACGCGGGAGAGATTATCGTGGCGGGTCGGTCACTGACAGGACTAACCCCCAGCCTCGCGCAGCAACTCGGCATTGCCTGTATCTATCAGCAACCCGCGCTTTTCCCTGACCTCACTGTGGCTGAGAATATTGGCCTGCGCTTGGAGCCAGCCGGATCAATGCGGCGCATTAACTGGTCCCAGCGTCGACAGCGCGCGCTGGAACTACTCGCTCGAGTCGGAGCGAACCTTTCACCTGAGGCGGAAGTACGCACGCTGTCCATGCCCGAGCAACAATTAGTCGAGATCGCCTGTGCGGTCGGGGCCGGCGCACGCATTGTGGTCATGGATGAACCCACCGCCTCCCTAACTAGTCGCGAACAGGATCGCCTCTTCACCGTAGTCCGAGAATTACGCAGCAGCGGCGTCGGCATCATTTATATTTCACACCGCCTCGATGAAATATTTACTCTGGCGGATCGCGTCACCGTTCTTCGCGACGGAGAAAGCGTGGGGACGCAACCGGTCAGTGCGATCACGCATGCCGGGCTCATCAAGCTTATGGTGGGCCGCGAAGTAGACCAACTCTACCCTCCGACTGAATTTACGGGTGGAGAAATCGTGCTCGAATTGCGGAATGTCGGTTGTGCCGCCGCTGGAGTCTATAACGTGAGCTTGGCTGTGCGGGCGGGTGAAGTTTTCGGGTTAGCTGGGCTCGTCGGCGCCGGCCGTAGTGAATTGGCGCGGGTGTTGTTTGGTCTCACGCCGGCCGACCGAGGTGAAATTTTACTTTGCGGAAAACCAATCACCCCGCGGTCGCCCGCAGAGGCGGTCGCTTTGGGCCTCGCTTATGTCCCGGAGGATCGCCGCCGCCACGGCGTCGTGCTCGAGCTGCCGATTGATCAAAATATAACAATGGCGATTCATGCTCGGTTATTCCCTACCGCTTGGCTCAAGCTGGGCACCGAACGAAAGCTAGCCCTTGATTTCATCCGTGATCTAGCAGTGAAGTGCGCTGGTCCCCAGGCCCCCGGCGGCAGTCTCAGTGGCGGCAATCAGCAAAAAGTTTCGCTGGCTCGCTGGCTCGCGACCCAGCCCAAAATTCTGATCCTGGACGAGCCAACCCAAGGGGTCGATGTCGGGGCCAAAAGCGAAATCCATCGCATCATTCGTCAGCTGGCGAAAGCCGGCCTCGCCGTCATCATGATCTCAAGTGATCTGCCGGAAATTTTGGGCATGAGCGATCGCATCGGGGTGATGCGTGGGGGAAAATTAACCACCATTCTCCCCGGTCAGTCTGATGCCCACGCCGTAATGGCAGCCGCCCTCGGTCAGGAATTAGCAAAAGGCGCTGCATGAATCGCTATTTTCGCGAAATTTCCGTCACCGTAGCCTTGGGCTTAGTGCTGCTCGTAATGGCTGGGTTTGCGCCCGGTTTTTATCAGGCGCAGCCGCTGCTTTCCCTCATCACCCGGGAAGCTCCAACGCTGGTGGTGATGTGCGGCATGGCACTCATTATTATTAGTCGCCAAATCGATATCTCCGTCGGTTCACAATTTTCAGTGTGCAGCATCGGGGCCGGTCTCCTGGCCGCCCGCGGTTGGCCCCTCGTCGCGGTGTTACCCGCCGCGATGATGATGGGGGCTGCCTTCGGGGCGTTTAATGGGTGGCTCATCGCTGGCCTGCGCTTGCCCTCGATCGTCGTCACCCTAGCGACGATGGTCATGCTGCGCCAGGGACTCAATTTACTCCAACAAGGCGCTTTTGTTAATCTGCCGGATGGCGTGCAATGGTTCGGTCTCAGCCAAACCGTTGGGCAATGGACACTCGTCGCGGCCGCCCTCAGCTTGTTGTTGGCGTGCGGACTTTTTATGCGGCATGTCGCGGCCGGCCGGTGGGTTTATGCCGTCGGGACTGATGCCGAAGCCGCGCGACTCGCCGGCATCCGCCCCCACTGGGTCACGTTTCTCGTTTTCGTTTTTGTCGGTGCCTTGACGGGGCTCGCGGCGACCATGAATTTAGTTCAATCGCCCCAAATCCAACCGCTCGTCGGCTCGGGCTTGGAATTAAAAGTGATTGCAGCGGTCGTCGTGGGGGGCGTAGCGATCTCGGGCGGACGCGGGAACGTGTGGGGCGCCTTTGCCGGCCTGCTGCTACTCGCCTGCGTCTCGCCCGCTCTCACGCATTTGCACGTGGAGGCTTATTGGGAAAAAGCAATTCAAGGGATGATTATTTTGCTGGCCGTCGTCGCCGACGGTCTGCGGCAAAGAGGACTTAAAGGAGGACACGGATGATCGCGGCCAATAATCAGCCGAGCTGGCGACGCTTCCTCCTTCGCTACGAGACGCTGCTCCTCGCCGTCCTCGTGATCGAGTGGTTAATCTTTTACCATTATGGCACTTCAACTAATCGACGGGGCCACCTCGTAGGCTTCGGTACTCTCGATCGGCAATTCGATATTCTGCGCCACTCCTGTGAAATCGGCTTACTGGCCTTAGCCTTGACGCCGGTCATTCTGACCGCAGGCATTGATCTGTCGGTCGGTTCCCTCCTCGGACTATGCGCGATTGTTTTTGGCAAGCTCTGGCATGATGGCGGCCTGTCCATTCCTCTCGCGGCGGCCCTCACGCTTGTCGTGGGCGCGATGGGGGGCGGGCTCAATGCCGGCCTGATCACCGCGCTGCGACTCCCACCGCTCATTGTGACCCTCGGCACCTACTCTCTTTTCCGCGGACTAGCTGAGGCGATCACGCAGGGCGCCGTCACTTATACTGATTTTCCTAGCGGGTTTCTTTTCTTAGGCCAAGAGCGCTGGAACGGACTGCCCATGCAAGCGTGGTTATTTTTATTAATGGCGGTGCTCGTCTGGATATTGGTCCATCGCACAACTTGGGGACGATCGTTTCGCGTGATCGGATTTTCCCCAGAGGGGGCACGCTACGCAGGCCTCCCCGTAGAGCGCCGCGTGAGTATCGTCTATATTTTAGCCGGGATCATCGCTGCGCTCGCTGCCCTGATCTACACCGCGCGACTCGGCCAAGCGAAGGCGGATGCTGGCACCGGTTATGAACTCTTTGCCATCACGGCCGTAGTTCTGGGCGGCACCAGTATTTTTGGCGGCCGCGGCAGTGTCACCGGCACTTTGCTTGGAGTAGCTGCGATCGCAGTGCTTAAAAACGGACTCGCCTGCCTCCCCGTAGTAATTCGCCTCAATGCCGCCGAAGAAATATCCGGTCTTTTGACCGGTGCACTATTACTCGTCGCCTTGACCGGCAATGCGGTACCGACATTCTTGAATTACCTCCGTGCGCGCCGTCAGGCGCGCTGATTATCCCACCCGCTACCCACTATGAATCATCACGTCTCGCGCTTCCTGTTATCCGCCACTCTCTTGTTCGCTGGTCTGCCAGCTGTGTTTGCCGCCGAGGCTAAGCTCATGATTGCCATGATGCCTAAATCCAAGGGCAACGCGTACTTCATCTCGTGCAAACATGGCGCCGACCGCGCGGCCAAGGAACTGGGTTTTGAGTTACTCTTTGATGGCCCGACCGACAGTAATGCGGCCAAGCAAAATGAAATCGTCGAAAATTGGATCACGCTCGGCGTCGATGTCATCACGGTTGCCGCGGAAAACAAACAGGGCATTTCCACCGCACTGCGCAAAGCCCAGAAGCAAGGCATCAAGGTCATCACCTTTGATGCTGACGCTTTACCCGACGCCCGTTCATTTTTTGTCAATCAAGCGACCCCGCAAGGCATTGCCTCCGGTTTAATGGATGAGGCGGCGCGGTTGTGCGGGGCGGAAGGCGAGTTCGCCATTATCTCCGCCACCCTCACAGCCGGCAACCAGCGCGAATGGCTCAAATATATTGATCAGCGTCTCGCGGAAAAATACCCCAAGATGAAACTCGTCGCGGTGCGGCCCTGTGATGATCTCAAAGACAAAGCGCAGTCCGAAGCCACCGCGCTCATGAGCGCCAATCCCGGCCTCAAACTGCTCATGGCGATCTGCTCCCCTGGTGTGCCCGGCGCCGCTGAAGCGGTTAAACAAGCCGGCAAAACCGGTCAGGTTAAGGTGATTGGCCTCGGGCTGCCCAGTGAGAATCGTCGTTATGTCCATGAAGGGGTGACCGACAGTGTGATGCTCTGGAAAACCGAAGATCTCGGATATCTAACAATCTATGCGGCGGCGGCGGTGGCCCGCGATGAGCTGAAGCCTGGCGCGACCAGCTTTAAAGCTGGCTCCCTCGGCACCTTCGAAATCAAAGGTGACAATATCCTCCTCGGCCAGCCCTTCATTTTCAACCGCAGCAACATCGACCAATTCGATTTTTAAGCACGAGAGTATGCTGTTTTCTCTAGGGTACGGCAGAACGGGGCACTCCCGCATCATGGGCCCTTGGCTGACGCCGCTCGACGTTACGGACGACTCTGGCGGCAGGGCATTCCGCATAGCACCATCATGCTAAACTCAATCAACCATCCGAACGCGCGCGGCATGACCATCTTCGCCGATGACCTCATGGAATTGTTTCCATGATTACAGGCAACTCAGCAGGTTTCTCAGAAAAAAATCCGGACAATGCGATCCCCTCGCTGATCCTGCTGCGCCGCGCCCACCCTAATTGTTAGCCAATCTGCGAGGTCGCTTTATGGCGGCGAAATGGCGGATACTCTTAATTTATTGATCGCGCCCTTGGTAGATATTGCTGAAGAATAGTTTATTAATTCATGAGTACATCATCCGCTACTGTCGTTCGGGTTGGCATCATCGGCGCTGGCCTCATGGGCCGAGAAGTGGCGAGCGCCTTTGGTCGCTGGTTTGCCCTGCTCGATTGCCCGGTTCGCCCCGAGCTCATCGCGGTGTGTGATATTAATCCGCTGGCCCTCGACTGGTTTCGTCAAGTGCCCACCGTGAAATATTTTGATACCGATCACCGCACGCTACTCGCTCGCCCGGACCTCGATGTAATTTACGTGGCCGTGCCGCATCATCTGCACGAGTCGCTCTACCTTGATGTTCTGCGGGCGGGCAAAGATCTTTTTGCGGAAAAACCTTTCGGCATCGACCTCGCGGCCGCTCGCCGCATTCGCGATGAAGCCGTCCGCCTTCAGCGTTTCGTGCGCGTCTCTTCTGAATTCCCCTTCTTGCCCGGCGCCCAACGCGCCATCACCATCGCGCGGACTGGCACGCTCGGCTCGCTGCTCTCGATTCGCAGCAGCTTTCTCCACTCCAGCGATCTCGACCCCACCAAGACCATTAATTGGAAACGCCAGAACAAATTCTGTGGCGAAGCGGGCGTCATGAATGACCTTGGCTTGCACGTTGCCCACGTGCCCCTTCGCCTCGGCTGGAAACCAAGCCGCCTGTACGCTCAACTGCAAAAAATTTATACGGTGCGGCCCGACGGGAAAGGGGGCACCGCGCCCAATGATACTTGGGATAACGCCACGCTCCATTGCACCTTAGATCTACCCGGCCAGTCGGGTATTCCGCTGACCTTGGAAACCAAGCGGATGAGCCCAACAGACACGAATTCTTGGGAACTAGAAATCATCGGAACCGACGCTGGGGTTCGCTTCTCCACTAAACAGCCTAAGACGCTGCTCACCTACGCGCGGGCCAAGGAGCAAACCTGGGCAGCCACTGATCTTGGCTTCACCATGCCTTTTAAGACAATTACTGGAGGCATTTTTGAGCCGGGCTTCCCTGATATTCTTCAACAAATGTGGGCGGCTTATCTGGCCGAACGCGCCGGCCAACTCGGGGATCGCTTTGGCTGCGCCACACCGGACGAAGCGGTGGCCCATCATGAGCTCTGGGCTGCGGCCCTCCAAAGCCACGCCGAGCAGCGCGTCATCACGCTCTGATTCCAGCGACGGGAGTCAGGCTTCCGTTCAGTCGTCGCGGCGACTGCCCGTCAGCATCAAGAGAATGTGCAGCAAGCTGCCTAAGGAAGCGACGAAAGCCGCCACGTAAGTTAACGCGGCCGCATCAAGGGTTTCATTGACCCCTTCCATCTCATCGCGACTCAAGATTCCCAGGTTCACCAATTGCACCTTGGCGCGGCGGCTAGCATCAAATTCTACCGGCAGGGTAACTAATTGAAATAAACAGATCACCGCCAGCGCCACGGCGCCGATCATCAGCATTTTTCCGCCGATCGCGGTGCTAATTAAAAGCACGCCGGCCAGGATGAGAAAATTGGAGGCCCCAGCCGCAATTTGCGTAGCCGGTACCAGCGTTTGCCGGATTTTCATCATCGAATAACCTACTTTCTGCTGGATCGCGTGGCCGGCCTCATGGGCAGATACGCCGAGCGCCGCTAGACTGGAACCACGATAATTGGCGGAGGACAGTGCTAGCCGTTTATTGATGGGATCAAAATGATCTGACAGATGACCTTCGATTTCGACAATTTCGATGTCATGAATCCCCGCACTTTCCATAACGGCAGCCGCCGCTTCTCGGCCCGTAATATTACCGCGTGAAGCGATTTTTAAATTCTTGGAATACGCACGCGACACGCGCATCTGCGCGTACAGACCGAACAACATGGGAACAGCGACGAGTGCAATGATGAGGAGCATGGTAAAAAAGAGTTAAAAGGTGACGAACAGCACAAATTGCCAAAAAAGGATGATTTGCCAGCGGAAAATAGTCAGGTGGAAAGACGCCCCACTGTTATAAAGGGCCCTGTCATTAAGCGAGACCCGCACGATTCAACAGGGCCTGTTGATCAGGTACGCGCCCCATGAAAGCGGCAAATAATTCCATCGGATCAACCGCATTTCCCCGACTGAGAATTTTCGTAACAAACTCCGCCCCGACGCTTGGATTGAAAATGCCCTCCTGTTGAAAACGGGTAAAAGCATCGGCATCAAGTACCTCCGCCCATTTGTAAGAATAATAACCAGCAGCGTAGCCAACCGGATCAGAAAAAATATGGTTAAATCGATGCTCGATCGTCGGTGTACGGGGCTCGGTAAATATCAAGTAATCGCACAACACTTCGTTCAGAAGCGCCGTCCAGTCGCTCGCCACTGGGGCGACTGGGCGAGTATGTAACTCCAAGTCGAGACGGGCGAAAGCGAGTTGGCGCATGGTCGCCGTCGCGCTGCGGAAATTTTTGGCGGCAATCATTTGTTGAAATAATCCCTCGGGAATCGGCGCGCCCGTGGCAAAATGACGGGCAAACAAATCGAGCCCCTCGCGTGCCCAACACCAATTTTCCATCAGCTGCGAAGGCAGCTCGACAAAATCCCAAGCGACGTTGGTGCCATTGAGAGATTTAATTTCAACTTCACCCAACAGATGATGCAGCAAGTGGCCAAATTCGTGAAAAATTGTTTCGACCTCACGGTGATTCAAGAGCGCCGGTTGTGCGCCGATCGCCGGAGTTAAATTGCCGCACATTAAGCCCAAATGCGGTGCGCGCGTTCCGTCCGCTAAGGGCCCACCCGTAATTAAATGATTCATCCAAGCCCCACCGCGCTTGGCCTCACGGGGGTGCCAGTCCGTATAAAAAGATCCCAGGTGAATCCCGCTCGCCGCATGCATATCATAAAACTTCACTTCCGGGTGCCAAGTTTCCACGGTCCCCGCAGGACGCTCCGTCACGCGAACACCAAAAACTCGGTGAACAATTTCGAATAAGCCAGCCATCACTCCCGGCAGAGGAAAGTAAGGCCGCAACTGCTCCTCATCAAAATCGTACCGAGCCCGCCGCAATTTTTCTGCCCAGAACGCCACCTCCCACGGGGCCAGGGGCGCGACCGCTGCTTTAGTTTGGGCGGCCTTAAAATCCTGAAGCTCGCCCGCCTCCCGCACAAAGGCGGGGGCAATACGTTGGTGTAAATTGACGATAAAATCTAAGGCCTGCTGCCCGTTCTTGGCCATGCGTCGAGCCAATACAAGATCAGCAAAATGAGCCTGCCCCAGCAGGGACGCTTTTTCCTGCCGCAGAGCTAAAATATTTTTTATCAGCTCGCGATTATCATGCGGTGCCTGGACTCCGACCAGCGCAGCCGCCTGCCAAAGCTGTTGCCGCAAAGTCGCATCCTCCGCATAAAGCATCACGGGCTCCTGCGCTGGAGCCTGGAGCGTAAATAGCCAGCCCGGAGCTGCCGCAACGGCCGTTTCCTTCGCCCGGGCTCTTTGTTGTGCGGCAGCCATAGCCGCAGCCGGCAAACCGACCAGGCGAACCTCCTCATCAATTCGCAGGGACCAGGCGTTCGTAGCATCGAGCACATGCTCAGAATATTTCTGCGTCAGTTGCGCTAATTCACCCTGCAAGACGGCAAGGCGCTGTTTTTTTTCGGGCGATAAATCAGCGCCCTGTTGCCGGAAATCAGCCAGCGTCTCATCAACCAGTCGACGCTGAACTCCAGCCAACTTAACGACCGCCGGCTGAGCCGCGGCCGCCTTGAGGCGCAGCCATAAATCAGCCCGTAACGAAATCTCTGCATAAAACGCTGATACTTTTGGCAACCAAGCATGATGCACCTCCCGCCAAGCAGGCGCATCCGCCACGCTCATCAAATGGGTTAGCTTGCCCCACGTTTCATTCAGCAGATCGGGGGCATTCTCTAACGCGAGAAAAGTCTGGGTGTAATCCACTTGCCCCAACGGTAATGTCTCAATTCGGGCGATGGCCTGAGCCGCCTCAGCTAGCGCGTACTCGATTGCCGGTCCGGCTTGCTCGGCGGTGAGTTGCGACCAGCGAATATGAAAGGAGCGATCAAGAAAAGGATTAGCCATCGCCGGCGAAAGGACCGCGCAGACCACTTGGCTGTCAAATGAATTGAGCGTGCACCTACCAACGATAAGCGACGCCGACAGAGTACTGGCGCCGAGCCGCGGGGACGCCCGGCACTTGTTGAAAATTACTATCCCAGAGATTGTCTACGAGCGCAGAAAATTCCACCCCGCGCAGTCGCGGCGGCAGATAATAAAGCCCCGCGGCGGCCCCCCAAGCTTGATCGCCACCGACGACCCTCAACAAATTTTTAGCCTGCACCCTGAATTCATTATCAACGCGCAACTCCCAGCCCGCGCCCAGTCGCAGCATCATGGCGGCAGTCAGGCGATGCTCGGCAAAATTAAGGGCGTAAAAACTAGCGTCAATATTAGCCGCGCCGTAATGCGCTTCCTTACTCAGCCGCGTATAGCCCAGCACCAAACGGTAGCGCGGAGTTTGCCGTATCGCGACCAACTCACCGCCCCAAGTAGCAATATCGACCGCATTGGCCGTGCGCGCGGTGACTCCGCGCGTAAACGTCCAATCGGTCAGCTGATCATCCCGACGATAAAAAAACGCACTTTCGACCCTCCAACCCAGCAGACGAAAATCAAAACCAGTTTCCAGATTGCGACTTATTTCTCGGCCTAGATTAGCGTTACCACGAAACAACCCGGCCACCGGATTTGAATTCAGCGCCGTGTAGGTCGGCACCTGGCTACTCTCCGCATAGCTTAAATAAAAGCGGTCGCCCTGAGCTTGGACCAATTCGATCGCCACCATCGGGGAGAGCGCCGCGGCGTCGCGATTGGTATCATCGTAGCTGGCGCCTGCACGAAATTGCATTTGCCCCGTGGTGGACGTCCAGCGCCACTCAGGGACGACCGCCAGCTTGAGGTAACGTCGCGTGTTGAAATGACCAAAAGTTAGCGCCGTTGATTCTAGCTGGTCGGTCATCAACTGCGCATGGAAAGCGATGATACAGGCGGTGAAATCCTGCCGACCCTCCAACGAAAAAGCCCGCACCTGCGTCGTATGTTGATAGGGATTAAATTGCCCGGGGATCGAGCGATTGTATTCATAATCATCGTAATTGCGCCGGTAATAAGCGCCCACTTCCCAGTAATGATCTGCGGCAGTCCCCGTCCGATGATTGAGCACATAGAGCTGTGCATGCAGGTCCTCGGTTTCATTGACGCCGAAGGGCGTGTAAAGATTGGGCCAGCCAAAAAACTTATCCTGCGTCCCGGCAAAAAGATCCGTCTGACTTTGCGCATCGCGCCATTGCACGCGACCGGCCGCCCGCTCGAAGTGGTGATCGCCAAACGGCACGGAGCCAGCCGACTCCGACCGCGCCAGATCGACATCAGCCGCCAAAGTCCCACCCACTAGGGTCGACGATGATACGCCTGCTTGATACAAACTCTGTCGATGAGTGGCATAATTACCTAAGGCCAAGGCCGCCTCGCCGCGCGATTCAATCGGCCGCCAACCGTAGGCGACCGTGCCCACTCCGGCATTAAAGCCCGCGAATGCATTGGCGATACCCGTCAAAATTTTGGGCGAAAGTAACATGCTCGGCGCGATCGGAATTTCCGCTAAATAGTGCCCCGTTTGCGGATCACACAAACCGAGGGCGCCAATCTTGAATCCCGTATTTTCAAAAATCCCACCGCGAATCGATACATCCGCCTGCCCTTCCGCCATATTGCGCTCCTGTACATCCACCCTCGGCTCAAACCGCAGCCCCGACACCGGCATCGCCAGAGCGGCCACGGGAGTTTGATTGGCTACTTGCTCAGAATGCGTCGCATACTTGGGCAACGCATAAACCTCCTCTCCGGCGACGGGGGTAGCGAGCAGAGGAATGCAGGGCGAAATAGCAAATCTCAGCCCCCAGCGAATGACGGAGCAGTGCACTAAAATCGGCTCAAAGTTAATTGATTAAATATTCGACTTAACAAAGCAGTTTCAAAAAAACCGCCTGTTAAAGGCGGCTGAAACTAACCTTAAGCGCCGTCGTTGCCGATAGCCTCAACGGGGCAGCCTTCCATGGCCTCCACGCAGAGTTGCACGTCCTCATCGGTCGTGGGCTGATTGTGAACAAAGGAAAAACCACCCTCTTCTTCACGTTTAAAAAACGCAGGAGCGGTCTCACGGCAGAGATCACAATCAATGCATTGCTGGTCGACGTAGAACTTACCGTCGGCGTTATTTTTCCACTTTTCTGCTTTGTTGGCCATTGCAGGAAGATCCAATGATTATTTAGGGCTCTGTCAAGTAGCCGAATATCTTTGTGGCTTAACGGCAAAATCACCGGAGCGAAACTTGTGTTTGGCAGCAGTTCCGCTAACTTAGCTCGATGTTGTCTGACCGACCCTACATGCGGAATAGCTACCAGCGGGAGGGCACCAGCGTTCATATTTGGGTAATTTCAGTTCTGGCAGCGGCCTATGTCATCGAACTCGTACTCCTGTCTCCTTGGTGGCCGGGCGGCGGACCATTGATTGCCACCCTTCCCCTGACCAGTGCGGCGCTGCACGGCGGGGAAATTTGGCGGTTGCTCAGCTACAGCCTGCTGCATGACACCCACAACCCTTTCCATCTCCTGTTCGTGTTGATTTCTCTGGCTTATATTGGCGGCGATCTCGTCCCGCGCCTTGGGACCAAGCGATTTTTGGCGGTGCTGGTGGCGACTATTTTGGGAGGCGGGCTTACTTGGACCGTAGTCCATTGGAGTCATGGGGGCACCTACTTTGGGGCAGGGGCAGGAGTGATGGGTTTGTTCACAATCTTGGCCTTGCTCGAACCGCAGCGCGAAGTGCGCTTAATGTTTCTCCCCATGGCCTTCAATGCTCGCCAAATTCTGTGGGCGTTGCTGGTCATCGATCTATTTTGTTTCGTGCTTTATGAGATCCTAGGGGCCTTCGCTCCGATTGATTTTTCGCCTTCCGCCCACCTCGGGAGTATGGCCATCGGCTGGCTGTATTATAATTTTATCCACGCCCACCCCGGTTGGACGAGGTTCGCTCAGCTAGCCCGACCAGCTTGGCTCGGGGCCACCAAAATAGCCCAAAGGCCATCGAATACCAGCCGCGGCCCCCAGCCACTGGGCCCTGAGGTCGATCGCATCCTCGATAAAATAAACCACCAAGGATTTGGCACGCTCACGGTCCAAGAAAAGAAAACCTTGGATGAGGCAAAAAATATACTCAACCAAGCGGTCAAGCGGGCGCCCTAGCCGCCCGGGCCTATTTTACCCCGAGCTTTATTTGTGGAAACAATTCTTCTTTTCTGACCTCTCATTCTGATCCCATGCTCCGCTCCCCCATTAAATTACGCCCCCGCCACCTTGTTGGTACGGTCGCCCTGTTACTGCTTTTACTGCCCCAGGCCAGTGCGGTCGCCGATCGCGAGTTCAAGACGACTCCAATTATGCGGCTGGAGACGCGCACGCTGATTCAGATGCTGGAATATTTTCATTATAATAAAAATGCCGTCACCCCCAATGATTATCCCCAGTTAATTTCTGACTACCTCAAGGAACTGGATCCCCAACGACTTTTCTTCACGACCGTTGATGAGCAAGCCTTCCGCCGACAATACGGCTCCCGCGTCGAAACTGATCTCGCTTACCTCGGCAATATCGACACGGCCTTTGAAATTTATAAAAATTACGAACTCCGCGTCATAGCCCGCACGACCTGGCTCTTCGAGGAGCTGAAGCAAACCATCGATTTCACCAGCGCCGAGACCTACACCCCGGATCGCAGTAAAAGCCCTTTCCCCGCCACGGCAGCGGAGGCGGATGATCTTTGGCGCCGCCGGATTAAATACGAAATCATCCAAGATCTTTTAGCAAAAAAACCGATCGAAGAGGCCAAGGCGACTGTGCGCAAACGCTACGAGCGCATGCTGAAAAATTTAGGCGATATCGAATCAGGCGATGTGCAAGAAACCTTTCTCTCTAGCCTCATGCGGATGTATGACCCCCACTCCGCCTATCTCTCCTCCGACACCTTGCAGGATTTCAGCATTCAAATGAAACTCTCATTAGTTGGCATCGGCGCGGTGCTGAGTATTGAGGATGATGGCAATTGCGTGATCCGTGAAGTGGTGCCCGGCGGACCGGCCTACACCAGCGGTCAAATTCGCGCGACCGACAAGATCATCGCCGTGCAACAACCCGGCGGAGAAAATATCGAAGTCATCGGCATGAAGCTGCGCCGGATCGTTGATATGATCCGCGGGGATAAAAACACGAAAGTCACTCTAACCATTCTGCCCCATGACGCGATCGATGCCACCAAAACAAAACAGGTAGTCATTACGCGAGATGTCATTAAATTAAATTCCGCCCGCGCCTCGGCTTCGATTTACGAGGTGCCAAACGGCCAAAATCAAACCACGCCCGTCGGGGTAATTGCCCTTCATTCATTCTACGGCCCCTCCGATGACACCAAGGAAAATGAGGGGAAAAATACGGCCACGAAAGATGTCGCTGAGCTCATTGGAAAATTACAGCAACAAGGCATTAAAGCGCTCGTCATTGATCTACGTCGCAACGGCGGTGGACTGCTATCCGAAGCCGTCGATCTAACGGGTCTCTTCATCAAACAAGGCCCGGTCGTCCAAGTAAAAGATTCGCTGGGCCATCTCACGGTAGACAGCGACAATGACCCAGCCATTGCCTACGCTGGTCCACTGACGGTCTTGACCTCACGTTTTAGCGCCTCGGCTTCGGAGATTTTTGCCGGCGCCTTACAAAATTATGGTCGGGCCGTCATTATTGGCGATAGCACCACCCACGGCAAAGGCACCGTCCAGGCCGTGCTGGAAATGAAAAATTATCTCCCCCGGCTGAGTCAAAATAGCGAAAATACTGGAGCCGCCAAATTAACGGTGCAAAAATTCTATCTCCCCAACGGATCCTCCACCCAGAAAAAAGGCGTCACGCCCGACATCACCCTACCTTCAATCGATGATTTTCTGCCGATTGGAGAAGCCGATTTACCCCACGCGCTCGTGTGGGATGAGATTAAGTCGACCTCTTTCGAGGGCCAGATTTTAGCTCCTGCCGTCGTCAAACCTTTGCTCGCCGCCAGCCGCGAGCGGCAGACCTCGCTCGGTGAATTTCTCTACCTCAAAAAAACCATTGATTGGTTCAAGGAGCGCCAGGAACAGAAATCGATTTCTCTGAATCTCGCTCAGCGCGAGGCCGGTAAACTAGCCGATGACGACTATAAAAAGAAAATCGAGGCCGAGCGCGACCTTCTCGCCAAAGCTAACTTTGCCACGCGCGTCGTAAAACTCGATTCGGTGTTAACTGCCGAGGCCACCGCGCCCAAAGCGGTCGCGGCTACGGCCACCCTGGCAGATGGTGATACGGATGCCCCCGACGCTGAAGCTCAGAGTAAGCTCGATATTCATTTACGCGAAACGCTGCGCGTCGTCATCGATGGCCTCCATTTAAAGCAAGACCAGCAGCTTTCAGCGACTAGTCAGCCACCGAGCACGGCCAGCCCCACTCTACCTAAAAGCTAAAAGGTAGCGATCGCGCCCGGTCAGATCCTGTAAAGATTCGAGCCGCTCGTACCCCAAGGTGGCGGCCAGCTCCTGCAATTCGGCATGCTGGGTGATGCCCGTCTCGCAGGCCAACAAACCGCCGCTGGCTAGATGAGTTCGCGCACTACGGATAATCTTCTCCAGTGCCGCCGCGCCATTTTTTCCAGCCGAAAGCGCCATGGCGGGTTCAAAATCTTTCACTTCCGGCTCACTCGCCTGCGTCTCTTCATCGGTGAGATAAGGGGGATTTGCGACGATCAGCTGAAATTGATCCTGCGCGGTGAGGCCAGAAAACCAATCAGCTAATATAAAGCTAACCCGGCCGCTTAACCCGCAAGCCGCGGCATTTTCCCGAGCTAAAGTTAAGGCGGTTTCACTCTGATCCACGGCGGTAACGGCAGCCTGCGGATAAATTTTGGCCAAAGCCAACGCGATGGCTCCACTGCCGGTACCCAAATCGAGAATCCGCGCAGGCGCCACGGCCAAGCGTGGCGTGATCAATTCGATTAAATATTCCGTCTCAGGACGGGGAATAAGCGCGCGCTTATCCACCTTAAGCTTTAAATTCAAAAATTCCGTTTCGCCCACAATATGCTGCAGAGGCTCACGGTTACCGCGGCGAATCACCAACGGGCGCACCTTCTCCAGCTCGGTCTCACTCAGGGCGCGCTCAAATTGCAAATAAAGCTGCATCCGCTTTAAGCCCAGCGCGTGACCTAAGAGCAACTCCGCATCGAGCCGCGCCGAGGCCACCCCACGCTTTTCTAGAAAGTCAGTACTGCGTTTAATAATTTCGAGTAAAGTCGGCATACTTAATCGTCATCACTTGTGCTGGCAGAACGCACCGGCAGCGGTCCACCCGTGAGCGCCGCCAGTTTTTCTTCAAACTCCGCCCGCTGCAGCGCCTCAATAATGCTATCGATGGCTCCCTCGAGAATGGCCGGTAGGCTATAAATAGTTAACCCGATGCGGTGGTCGGTGAGCCGATTTTGCGGGAAGCTATAAGTACGAATGCGCTCGCTGCGACCGCCCGTGCCAATCTGGGTGCGCCGCTGGGCCGCATACTTCGCGTGCTCCTCATCTTCTTTAAGCTTAAGCAAACGCGAGCGGAGAACCGCCATGGCCCGCGCTTTATTTTTTATCTGCGACCGATCATCGGCACAATAGACGGTTAGCCCGCTGGGCTGATGCACAATCCGCACGGCCGAATCGGTCGTATTGACCCCTTGTCCGCCGGGCCCGCTGGCGCGCATCACGGTGATCAGTAAATCTTCCGGATCGATCTGCACATCCACCTCCTCGGCCTCCGGCAAAACGGCCACCGTCACGGTGGAGGTATGCACGCGTCCATTACCCTCCGTCACTGGTATGCGCTGCACGCGATGCACCCCACTCTCATATTTTAATTGTTTATAAACTTGTTCACCGGTGATGAGAAAAATGACTTCCTTAAATCCGCCCCGATCAGAAACGCTGGAGCTCATCGATTGGACTTTCCAGCCGCGGCCTTCGGCATAGCGCACATACATGCGATAAAGCTCGGCGGCAAATAAGCCGGCTTCGTCGCCACCGGTGCCGGCGCGAATTTCCAAGACAGTATTACGCGAGTCCGCCGACTCCGGTGGAATCATTAACCGCAGCACCGTCTGCTGCAGGGTGGCGCGGCGCGCTTGTAAATCGGGGAGTTCTTGCTGCGCCAGCGAGCGCAGATCGGCATCCGCCAGGGGATCTTTTAAAAGCGTGGAGCACTCGGCCAACTCGCGCCCCACTCGTTCATATGCAGCATATTCTTCCACTAATACGCGCAACCCTTGTTGCTCACGCGCGACTTCCGTGGCCTTGCGCGGGTTAGCGTAGAAAGCAGGCTCCGCCGTCTGCGCCTCGAGTTCATCGAGGCGGCGCTGAAACGGAATGATATCGGGCAAAAGATCCATGCAGAATGAAAGATAGGAAATTGCGAATTGCGTCAGCTACGCGGCGAGGTTTTATCAAGGGCTACACCAACGGCCGCAAGAGCCGTCTCGTAGAAAACATCCGCGATGGCCTCAACTCTCTTCACTCAGAACATCATCGCCTGCGTTTGGGATTTTGACAAGACCTTGATCCCGGAGTACATGCAGGCGCCCTTATTTCGCCGTTACGCGGTGGATGAGGCTCGGTTCTGGGCCGAAACCAACGCCTTGGCGGCTAATTATCTCCAGCGTGGCTACCATATCGCCCCCGAGATTAGTTACCTCAACCATCTGCTCACCTACGTGCTAGCAGGCAAGATGCCGGGGCTTAATAATAAGGTACTACGCGAGTGCGGCACCGAGATTGGCTTTTATCCAGGCCTGCCCGCTTTTTTTGAATCCTCCCGCGCATGGGTAAAGACTAAGCCCGAATACGCCGAGCATGAGATTGTCTTAGAGCACTACGTCGTCAGCACCGGCCTGGCTGAAATGATCCGCGGCAGTAAACTAGCGCCCTATATCGATGCCGTTTGGGCCTGCGAATTTATCGAGAACCCGCTGCAGCCTGGCTTTCTTAAGCAAAAAGAATTTCCCCTCGAAGCCGCCGCAGAAATTGCCCAGATCGGCGTCATGATCGACAATACCACGAAGACTCGCGCCATTTATGAGATCAACAAGGGCACGAATCGAAACGCCGCCATCGACGTAAATGCCAAAGTTGCCGCCGAAGACCGCCGCATTCCGCTGCAAAACATGATCTATATTGCCGACGGTCCGAGCGATGTTCCGAGCTTCTCCGTGGTTAAAAAAGGCGGCGGCAAAACCTACGCGGTTTATAATCCCGCCGTAAAAGCAGAATTTGAGCAAAACGACCGCCTCCGCCAAAGCGGACGGATCGACCACTATGGGCCGGCCGATTATACAGAAAATAGCCCGACGGCTAACTGGCTCCAGCTCCAGATTGAGAAAATTTGCGACCGGATCGTAAGCGACCGAGAAGCCGCCGTCGCCTCACGGGTCGCTAAGCCACCCCGCCATCTCAATACCGCGTCGGCCGCGGAGGATGCGCGCCGAGCCAACCCCCCAGGAAAACAGTCCTCCTTTTTGGAGTAAGTAGCAGCGAGCGTTTTCTGTTTAGCGCGTCGCCAAAACAAAACGCGGGCCCGGCGCTAAGACCCGGAAACGCAACGACTCGGTGTTTTCCTCTAAATAAACCCGCTGAGGCGTGCTTGGAACCAGATCTTTTGCGACGATCGGCTGAACAGATGACTCTCGATACAGCTCAACCAAATTGGCTACGCGCCGAGCATAGTCATAGCTAACAGTAGGAGCACGCCCGCGCAGCACAGTTGCCAAGCCGCAATTCCAAGCCATCGCGATGTTAAAGGCACTGGGATGAACCTTGGCCTGCTCAAAAGCGCGCTTGATCCACTCGTAGTGCTTCACCGCCACCTCATCGGCCGTCTCCCGCTGTACCGCTAGGTGGAAGGGCTTGTCAGTATGCATACGCCAAGTCGCTGGTCTGAACTGATAGGGCCCCAATTCTCCGAATCGGCCGACGTGGGTCTGGTTGGTGGGGTTCTCGACCAAGTTAATCGCCCGCAATGTTTCCCAACGGTCATCGGCCTTCGCTTTAATGGTAAAAGCGAAAACGGTGGCGAGGAGGAGAAACTTGGTAGAAGGTATTTTCATAGCCTTGATGGCCGCGACAAAGGTCATCTCTACGACCCCGACAAGGGGGATTTTATCCCTAAAATAATGGGTGCGACGAAATGTCCCGCCTTTTACTAAATAAGAGCTCCAGTTTGTAAAAAAAGCCCTGTTGGAGCGTCTTTTTGCACAACTATTTTCAATAAATCTGCCTGGGAAAGTCCGTCAAATCCCCCCTGCGCACCAGACCCATTACTAGCGAAGCAGCTTCATATTAACCAAGCCCCCTACAAGACGCATTGCCTCGGCTAGATATTAGAGGCCTTGAGGGGTAAATCGTGGCGTCGAGCAGCCCCTAAAAACCTAATCAAAGGGGGGAATTCGTCCGCTGGTATTCCTCCCCCAGACATTATGCTCAAAGAACCTGCATAGGCAGGCCTGAACTGAGGTAAAGTGGTGGCGAGTCTCGGAATCGAACCGAGGACACAAGGATTTTCAGTCCTCTGCTCTACCAACTGAGCTAACTCGCCATTCACTAAAGGGCCGAGTTAAAAGGGCGGCGCAATGGCGCGTCAACGGGGAATTTATTCTTTCGGCAATTTCAGAAATCCCTGCCCCGCGCTAGCCGTAACCTTGGCGAAAGCCTGTCGGCCGATGTGGAAATCGTCGACCACCTTTGGTTTGTGCGCATTACGAACGCGTCTTGCCTGCTATTGCGTGAGCCCCGCTCAGCGAAGTAATTCGGGCGGCAGTGTGGGGATGCGCGCGACGATCACTTCCTGGCGGGCGCGGCTGATTCCGTAAATCACGCGCTCGCCCGGTACACTGCGGTCCCACGCCCAGGACTGCCCCTCAAAGGGCACGTCGACCGTCGTGACGTAATCGAGCGTGAAGCCGGACTTCGGCCGGCGCAGCACGTAGAGTTCCTTCTCGTCGTGACCCGTGATGTAGAGCAGGCCGTCGTCGCCCCAGCTGCCGCCAGACGACGAGCTACGGCCCCACGCGGCGACGATCTGTGGTGGGAAGATCCACGATTCAAGCATCTGCCAGTTGTCGTCGAACTTGCCGAGATGGGTCCAGCGGTTGTCGAAGCCGGGCGGCGGGAGGTGGCGGAAGCTGAGGAGGTGTTCATGGTTTTTCTAAGTGTTAAATTTGTGATGGGTTCGCCGGGCGCACGCTCAAGCCGGTTCATCTCGCGTAGCCGAATCTTAACGCGCGCGACACCGCCGCGTCACAAAATCAGCGGCGGAACACACCGTCCGATTTGGGCTTGGCGCGTATGAGCCCCATGAGCCGGTGCCCCCAAGCGCCCCCTGCCTCAGGTCAATCCAGTTCCCGATCAGTCACGTGATCGGCCTCACCCGCGAGAGCGTCGGCTATATCAACTTGATTAAGCGGTAACGAAAACCACCCTTTCCTTAAACCCCGCCCCAAGCCAATCCAGTATCCGATCAGTTAAACCCGCCTGCGGTGACTCTTAATCCAAGCGAGCGTCGCTCTTTTGCTAATCGAATGAAAACACCTCGCCGCACCCCACCGGTTTTGCTCGCCACCTGTCCACTGCCGTGGAACGAAAAGGGGGAATTTGAGGAAGGCCTGTTCCGGTCCACGGTGGTCCAATTGTCTCGAGACCTGACCCCAAATCTTTATATTTTTGGCACGGCGGGCGAAGGTCATGCGGTCAGCGACCGTCAGTTTGAATCCATCGCCCGGGCCTTTCACGGCGCCTTGCCCGATCCCACGCACGGTATGGTGGGCATCATTTCGCTGTCGCTCGGCACGATGATCGAGCGTATCGCGCTCGCGCGGGAATTAGGCTTCCGGCAGTTTCAGCTTTCGCTGCCTTCGTGGGGCGCGCTGAACGACGGCGAACTCGACCTCTTTTTCCGCGAGACTTGCGGCCGGTTTCCCGACTGCTCCTTCCTCCACTACAATCTCGCCCGGTCGCGCCGGATATTGCGGGGCGCCGAGTACGCCCGCCTCGCCCAAGCACATCCCAATCTCGTGGCGATCAAAATGGGGGGAACCGATTTTGCCGCCCAAACTGAGGTGGCGACGAATGCGCCTGAGCTGCAGTGCTTTTTCACCGAGATGAGTTACGCCGAATTGCGCGACAACCTAGAGTGCGGCTTGCTGGCCTCGATATCCACCATCAACCTCCGGCGCTCGCGCGAATTCCACGCGGCCCGCGGCGAAAAACTGCGCACGCTGTGCGCTGAGCTCATCGAGATTCGCGCGGGTATGAAGGCGATCGTGGGAGACGCCGCCCACATGGACGGCGCATTTGACAAGCTGTACGTCAAATTGCACGCACCCGCTTTTCCATTGCGCCTGCTGCCCCCTTACGCGTCGACCACTGATCCGATGTTCGCACGCTTCCGGGACGGAATCCCCACCGCCTGGCGCGCATAAACCTGCGTCGAACAAATCTGCTGCTCGCGGTCGCAACCAACTCCTCTCCCACGCCAATCCAGTTTCCGAGCAGTTGGCGTGGGTGTGGCCTGTGAGCTGGTCTATCCCGGTGCGCCAAAGGTGAAGCATGCGATCATGATGGCTTTTATTACTGAACAACTATAAATTAACTAAACCTCATGCAACCTTCCCTTGTTTTGCAAAAAATCGCCCGAGGCGAAACGGTCATCACGGCCAAGGCCGGCTATACGGATCCCGAGTTGGTCGAACTCATCGCGTCGGCGGGCTTTGATGCGGTGTGGATTTGTCTGGAGCACAAACGCATGGACCCGTCCATGGTGTATGCTTTAATCCAAGCCTGTCGGCTGGGTGGCGCGGATGCGCTCGTTCGCGTGAAGCCATCGAACTACACGGAGGTGCTGCAGCTCATCGAAGCTGGCGCGCGTGGCATCTTGCTGCCACGCGTGGTGCATCCTGATGAAGTGCGGGCGGTGGTGGCGGCGATGAAGTTTCCCCCGCTGGGGCGCCGTGGCTACGATGGGATTCATGCGGAAGCGGATTTTGGGCGCCTCCCGGCGGCAGAGTATCTGGCGACGGCGAACAGGCAAAACTTTCTTGTCGTGCAAATCGAGGAACCGGAGGTGGTGCAGCACATTGAGGAAATCGCGGCGATGCCGGGCGTGGACATTCTTTTCGTAGGTCCGAGCGACTTGACGCTTGGCTTGGGCAAGTTCGGCCAACTCGATGACCCGGAAGTGCGCGCTATCTTAAAAAAGGTGGTCGCGGCCTGCCAGCACCATGGCAAGGTCGCGGCGATCCCCTGTGCACCCGAGCAGGTGCAAGGATATCACGAAATGGGATTCCGCTTCTTCAATGTGATCAGTGACTATCGTTGCGTCTTCCACGGCCTGAAGGCGGCCCGGGCGGCGGTGGTATTGAAGACCTGAACGGGAATGGCACCCGTGGTTTCCGCTCCCGTAATCCCTGACACCGCCCCACGCTCCACGGCATGGCTGGTTGTCGGCCTGCTGTGGGTGGCGGCGGCGCTGAACTATCTGGACCGCATCATGGTCACCACGATGCGGGACTCGCTGACGGCCGCGATCCCGATGACCGACGCGCAGTTCGGCCTCCTCACCTCGGTGTTTCTGTGGGTCTATGGCTTGCTCAGCCCGTTCGCCGGTTTTCTGGCGGACCGGTTCAGCCGCAGCCGACTGATCATTGTGAGCCTGTTCCTGTGGTCGCTGCTGACGTGGCTCACCGGCCAGGCGCAAAATTTTGAACAATTGATCATTGTGCGCGCCTTGATGGGCGCCAGTGAGGCCGCATTTCTGCCGGCGGCTTTGGCCCTGATCGCCGATTATCATCGGGGTCCCACCCGCTCACTGGCCACGGGGACCCTGATGACCGGCATCAGCGTGGGCTCTGCGCTCGGTGGCATCGGTGGTTTGATGGCGGAACAGTACGGCTGGAACGCAGCCTTCCATGTATTCGGTCTGCTCGGCATCGGTTATGCCTTCTTGCTGGTGTTCGTGCTCAAAGACACTGCGCGGGAGGGGGCGGAAGAAACGGGCCAGCCAGAGACTGCGTC
>NEUY01000015.1 GCA_002304425.1 Opitutia bacterium Tous-C10FEB | reverse complement strand
AGAAAAGCGAACGGGCCCCAACTGCACCCGCGGTCAATTTTAAGGTAGAGTAATCAGCAAGGGCGGCCGCGTCGTCGCGCGATTTTAGCCCGCCGAAACACAACCTGCGACTCGGGCCACGTCTCCCGCGGTCCATAGCGCAGCCTCCGTAAATCGGCCATAACGTCGTCGTCGGGTCCCGCCGCCAGTTGCGTGAGCCAGCGACCGGCTGTTCGACGGACCGGATCATAATCCGCTGGACCCCACCGGGAACGCCACCACCCCCAACGACCCCAGCGCAGCAGCAGACCAACCAAGGCGATCGGGACCAAGATCCCCATCAACAATTCCCGCACCCGCGCCAGATTCCATGGCTGAGCCCACCACGTTTTCAATCGTTGCGGGTATTTAGCCAACTGGCCGAGCCAAGCTGAGCCCAGCTCAGTCGTGAAGGATTTGACCTGCTCGACCATGGCGACTTGCGCCCGGGAATCAAAATTTACAATCCGTCGATACCAGAGCACCCGCACACTATCCAAGCGCGCGCGCCAACTGCGATCTGGGGCAAAGGACGGTCCGGCTTGGGCGATCGTGGATGAAAGACCCCGTAACCCCGGCGTTGGCTCCATCCGCAACCACGAGGCCGTACCGTCATAAATTTCAGCCCAAGCATGAGCATCAGAATTCCTCACCATAAAATAATTTTCGACTCCATTCCAAATCCCACCATGAAAACCAGTAACGACGCGTGCTGGATAATCTGCCGCCCGGGCGAGCAGCACAAAACTAGCGGCGAAATACTCGCAAAATCCTGGCTCGTTGGAAGCCAGCCAGCGCACAATGGCATCCTGACCATCACCGGGGGGCAATTTGACCGAGAGCGCGTAAGCATGATGCGCCTGCAACCATGCGATCGCCCGATGCGCATACTCCGCTGGGGTCAAGACGGCGCCGGCGGTAATCTCGGTATTAATGCGGCGTAAAATCGCCGAATTCACTGGTCCCAGCGGACCCCGCAAGTTGGTCTCAGCTTCCGCTCGATCCTGAACCGAAGGCGTGGTGCGACTATCCTGCACAGCGCGGAGTCGTTGCGCAAAACGGGGATCGGGAATCGTGTCCGTCAACTCAACCGCTTCCACTTGATAGGCCGTCATGGTCATCGCTTCGGTGCGCAACGCGACGAGACGATGCCGACGACTCGCCTGCAACGGCATCGGTTCGCGCAACCGCAACTGCCGATAACGACCGGGAATGGGCAAGAAGCGACTTACCCCTGGCTCAAGATAAAAAGTCCAGTTGCCCGTCGCCATCCCGCGAACGGACCCCAGTTGCTGATCGGTAATTTGCTGAGTCACCGTCTGACTGCGTAACAGTTCCTGTTTGAGTCCCGCGGAAACCCGAAAGCCATCGGGCGTATATTCATCTAATGCCACGAGGCGCCAGTAAGGCGCTAGGCCCACCATTGCTGGATCCGCCACATCCACCCGCAGCGCGACGCGATTATCTTGGATGAGGGTGCCCACTTCGCCAAATTTTAGCACGTCGGTAAAACCGGTGCGACTTTGCTTCGTGATATATTGATCGAGAAAAAAGCCCGCCGTAATCTCAAATCGCGGAATAACGATGAAGAGTAGCGTTGAAATAATAACTACGCAAAAAAAGAGCCCACTCGCAAAACCCACCCAGCGCCAATCAGCGACTTGGCGGAGGCGATAAATATACGGTCGCCAAGAACCCAGCGCCCACGCGGGACAGCGACTCATTTCTTCGAAGGTCAAGGCTTGGCGGGTGTTTTCCGTGAGATCGATCAACGTCACCACGAACAAAAACCCCAGGGCGCATCCGGTGAACAACAAGAGCAAAAAGGCGAATTCCAGCGCTACCGTCAGCACCCCGGCCACCACGACTAAAAACAGGGCCAAGAGGATCAGTTGAAGATCCTCGCGCTTTCGGCGGTAACTCACCGAGCGATAGAGCACGAGTAAAATGGCTAGCCTGATCAAGGCCGGTAGAGTATCCGGACTAAAATATAAATCAGCAATCAGGCAGAGGATGATGACCGGCACCGCCCCACGCCACACGAGCGCAGGCACCCGCGAGGGCAGGAAGGGCCAAAGCATAACGGCCAGAATTAAACTCGCGGCGACGCCCACCAAACCGAGGGCCTCGATTTCCAAAAAAACGACCGTCCCGAGCGAGATCAACGCCAGCGCGCCGCCGAGCAGCCATTTTAAACGCCGCAATTCATCGAGATTAAGCGGTGGCAATAATTTGTCCATCGAGAGAAGCGTTCACCCCGTGGGTCCCGGCTGGGATGAAAGTTATAATATTACCGAAGGCCCGCAGCGGGGTCCCGACCCCAGCAGGAAGTGCGTCCGCACTTAATTTGAGCAAGGCCAGTTGATCCAAAAATCCCTCAAGTTCATGCAAACGTCGAATTTCTTGCGGTGGAGAATCGGCCAGAGCCACGGCGCGTAAGCGTCCCGTGGCAAATAAATCTTCGGCCAAGGTGGCCGCGAAACTGCAGAGCCGTTCGAATTGTTCAGGTTGGGACCAGCGACTCGCCCCTGGCTCTAACCTTAACACGTAGCCCGGCTGACTCTCGGCGGCAAATTGACGGAGCATTAGTTGGCCCAGGCGCGCACTCGCTTTCCAGTGAATCAACCGCTGCGAGTCACCGGGATTATATTTGCGCAAGGCCCGCAAATCCTCACCTGAGCCGGCGCGGACGGTGCGCTGACCGATGCCACCGACGCGGGTCCCCGCGGCGCCGACCCACGCATAAGCAATCTGGGCTGGCCAAACCAAGACCCGCTCAGACCGAAAGGCTCCGAGGCTTTTTTTTAAAAAACCAAACGGATATAAAGAACCCACGGCGCTAACCGCCACAAGGGCAGCGCCGCGCTGTTGGGGTTGCAGGCCCCACTCGATCGCGGTATTCCCCCGACCCAACAATCGATCGCGTTGAAACAGCCGACCGCGCGTGATGAATTGTTCGCTCGCAGCGAGCCCGGCCCGAACCGAAGGGACCGGGGCGGCTGGCGCAACCGAGGAGGCCTCTAGCGGATGCGTCACTAAATCAAACCAGAGTCCATAAGTGGACAACCAGGACTTTCGATTCTGGACCTCAAGTATAACGAGCGCGTCGTGACCGACTCGCCAGGGACCGAGCCGGCGAAATCGCCAGCAAATCCCACGAAAATTGAACCAGGACAACAGTCCACTGAGCAAAAGACAGGCCAAGAGCAGCGCCAGCGTTAGAAAAAGAATATTACTGCCGGTATTATAAGCCGCGGTTCCGATGCCCAGCGCGAGCGCGATGAGGACTAAGCCTAAAACGGTGGGGGCGATCTGGTGTCGTTTGCGCGGGAAAACGAACGCCCAAATCAATTGCACCGCCCGGTAATTCTGCCGCGACTGCGGCGCACCGGGACCTTGCCAGTCCGAGCCGGCCAGCGGTTTAATATTTCCACTCATGCGGACCTCTTACCCAGGCAGCGGGCGTAAATAATATTTCAACGGCCCTCACGAGGGGACCGGCAGGGACAAGATAATGCGGTGCAAAGCCGCGAGCATGGTTCGACTCTCTTCGCGAGCATCCGCTGTCGGCCGCGCCAAGGACAAACGATGCGCTAATACGGGACCGGCTAAAAATTGAATATCCGCCGGCAGCACAAAATCGCGACCGTGCAAGAGTGCCCGAGCCTGCGCGGCGACGCGCAGTGCCAGCCCGCCACGGACACTCACCCCAGCCTTAAACTCCCCTTCCGTGCGGGTGGCCGTGATCAGCCGTAAAAGATAATCCAGCACACTGGCCTCAACAAAAATCTTGCCCACGAGCGCCTGCATCGTGAGCACCTCAGCGCGCGTGACCACGGGATTAACCGCGATGGCATCATAGCCCAGACGCGCCGAGCGGAGAATAGCCAGTTCATCATCACGTTGGGGATAACCCATCGTCAGCCGCATCAGAAATCGATCCAGCTGACTTTCCGGTAATGAAAAAGTACCTTCATAATCCACCGGATTCTGCGTGGCGACGACCATGAAGGGATCACCGACGGCATGGGCGGCCCCATCGACGGTGACCTTACTGCGATCCATGACTTCGAGCAGCGCCGATTGAGTTTTGGGGGTAGCGCGATTAATTTCATCGGCCAGCACAATATTGGCGAAAACAGGACCGGGCTTAAAAATAAATTCTTTCACCGATTCATCATAGATCGAGACGCCAATGACATCGGTGGGCAGTAAATCACTGGTGAATTGAATGCGTGAAAAAGTGCAGTCCAAGGAGCGAGCGAGCGCATAAGCGAGCGTAGTTTTACCCACCCCAGGCAAATCTTCGATGAGCAGATGACCACTGGCCAGCAGGCAAATCAAAGCCTGCTCAATCACCTCATCCTTACCTTTAATCGTCAGGCGCATGTTAGCTTTAAGCCGCTCGATCGTGGCGCGCGTCCGGGCGACTTCCGCCGCATTTGCAAGGTCACCCATAGTTTTATGAGTATGAGTACGAATGCTTGAGGCAAACGGATTCCCTGCTTTCCTGATTTAACTCAACCACCGAGTTTCTTTCGCTCGAAATATCCTCTTTCTTGCGCCGTTTCTAAAACTCTGTCTCACTGCGAAATCATGCCGCTCTTCGATCATCCCCTCCCCGATCTACTAAAGTATTCAGGCACCAACCCACGGCCCGCGGACTTCGATGCTTACTGGGACCAAGCGCTCCGCGCCTTAGCGGCCCACGACCCCCAGGTCGAATTACGCCCGAATCTCACGCTCCAGTCGCCGACCGCCCAATGTTTTGATCTGTGGTTCACCGGTATCGGGGGGGCCCGCATCTACGCTAAATACCTCCGGCCCCTCAACGCGGCTGGGCGCCGCCCCGCTGTTCTGCAATTCCACGGTTACTCCGGCCATAGCGGCGACTGGATGGATAAACTCGCCTATGTCAGTGCCGGTTTTTGCGTCGCGGCCCTCGATTGCCGGGGCCAAGGCGGCCGTTCCGAAGACCTCGGGGGAGTGCGCGGGAATACTCTGCGCGGCCACATTATCCGTGGACTGGATGAAACTGATCCACGCAAATTGTATTACCATCAGGTATTCCTCGATACCGCCTTACTCGCGCGCATTGTCATGAATTTTCCGGAAGTTGATCCCACCCGGGTGGGCGCCTTTGGTCCATCGCAGGGCGGCGCCCTGACGTTAGCCTGCGCCGCCCTCGAGCCACGGATTAAGTTGGCGGCCCCCATTTTTCCGTTTCTTTGCGACTACCAGCGCATCTGGGAGATGGATCTAGCTAAGGATGCTTACGAAGAGCTTCGCCTATACTTCCGCTCCTTTGATCCGCGCCACGAACGCGCGGCGGCGACTTTCACGAAATTGGGTTATATCGACTGCCAATATCTCGCCCCGCGCATTCGCGCCGGCGTGCTGATGTTCACCGGCCTGATGGATATGATCTGCCCGCCTTCGACCCAATTTGCCGCTTATAATAAAATTACTAGCGCCAAGGATGTTGTGATTTACCCCGACTATGGTCACGAGGGTTTGCCCGGACACGCCGATCGAATTTTTAATTTCTTCCAAGGTCTCTAAAGCTCAGCGTGGGCAAGGCTTTCGCCCGGCCGATGCCCCTACCCGACCCACGAGAGGGCCTGAATTTTCTGCGCGAGTGCACGATCCTTGAGGGTGACCTTCCCCCCAGCATCATGCGTGCTCAAGCGGAGCGCGACGCGACCATACTGATTGGTCCACTCAGGGTGGTGATTCATCGCCTCAGCCTCATAGCTGATGCGCAAGATAAACGACATCGCCTCGCGAAAAGTATGAAATTCGAAGGTCTTCGCGAGCGCGTCAGCTTCCATTCTCCAGCCAGGTAGATCCGTCAAAGCAGCCTGACATTCAGCGGGGGTGAGCGGTATAACCATGCCCAAAGATTACCTCGAATCGCCCCTTGTCAAACCGATGGCTGCTGAGCTAAATCTGCCTCCTGCGCATGCCTTCGCCCGCTCCCGAAAAAATCCCCCAGCACGTCGCCATTATCATGGACGGCAATGGTCGCTGGGCCCAAACCCGCGGCCTGCCTAGGCTCGAAGGCCACCGCCGTGGGGTCGAAACGGTACGCACCATCGTCGACGCTGCTCGTGAACTCGGCATTCGCTACCTCACCCTGTATGCCTTCTCGGTTGAAAACTGGAAACGCCCGGCCGACGAGGTTTCAGGCTTGATGGGGCTACTCGATTATTTCCTGAAGCGCGAATTGGATAATCTGATTAAGCACAAAGTTCGCCTGCTCACGATTGGCCGCACTGATGCCCTGCCCGCCAATGTTCAACGTGAACTGAAGCGGGTCATAGATGCGACCAAAGATTTCACCGAATGGCATCTGGTGCTCGCGCTGAATTACGGCGCCCGCACCGAACTGGCCGATGCCGCCAAACATTATACCTCCGCCGTGCTCGCGGGTACCGAAAAATTGGCCGAGTGCTCTTGGGAGAATATTAGCCGGTACCTCTACACCAGCGCGATTCCTGACCCCGACCTGCTGATTCGCACTTCCGGCGAGCAGCGCGTGAGTAATTTCCTGCTCCTGCAATGTGCGTATGCCGAACTCGTTTTCACCCCAGTTTTGTGGCCTGACTTTCAGAAAGCTGATCTGCAGTTGGCCATCACGGAATACGCTCAGCGCGAACGTCGTTATGGTCTAACCAGCGAGCAAATTAAGACTGGCCCCCGTTAACTCAGCCCAACCTACTTTCGCCGTGCTTTCCCGTATTCTCAGCACCCTAGTTCTCTGGGGCCTTATTCTGACCAGTCTCTGGTTTTTCGGCGCCCATGCGGCGGTGGTCCTGCTGACCCTACTCTCAGCCCTCACCCTCCATGAATTTTACGGACTCACGGAAAAAATGGGCGCCCGCCCCTTCCGCTGGATGGGTTTGTGGGTGAGCGGCTTAATGACAGCGGGGCCCTACTATCTAGCCTTTTTTCTGCAGGAGAATTACGAAAATACCAACCTGGCGGCTAATTTAATGGTTCTCGCCCTACTCATCTCCTGTGGGCGTGTGCTGCGCGAGCGTGACGCCCACAATCGCGTTGAAACGGTCGCGGCCACCATGGGGGGCCTACTTTATATTCCTTTCATGCTGCAGTTTCTCACCGGCATTTTGATGCGGGATAACGACAGCACCGCTAATCTCTCCCTCTGTCTGTGGGTCATCGCCGTAGCAAAATTTTGCGATGTCGGTGCGCTGCTCACTGGTCTCGCCATTGGCCGACATAAATTAGCCCCTAATATTAGTCCGAAAAAAACCTGGGAAGGCGCGGTCGGCGGAGTGCTAATTGCCGCAGGGGTTGGCGCCGCCAGCGCTTTTTTTGCGGCCGGACTTCTCCCGGAAAGCCTGACTCCAGCTGTTGCCGCGCTGATCGCCGTGCCACTCGCCATCGTGGCGATCATTTCAGACCTGATCGAATCAGTGATTAAACGTCGCGCCGATGCCAAAGATACCGGCGAACTTATTCCAGGGATCGGCGGCGCTTTTGACCTGACCGATAGTCTGATTCTGACGGCTCCCGTCGCCTACTTCATTTTCTTATTTATAGAATAATGAATCGCCAACGCCACACGGCCCTAGCCACTCGGGGCGGCGCAGGCTGGGTTGCCCCCTTGATCTGCGGGGCTTAAAATTTCTTCTGCTGTGATAAAAAAACCTAAACGCCGCGTCGTGCTCCTCGGAGCTACTGGTTCCATCGGAGCTAGCACCCTGCGCGTCATCACCGCCCAAAGCGATCGACTGGAGTTAGTCGGCATAGCGGCCCACGGCAAATATGCCGAGCTGGCAACGATCGCGCGGCAATTCGGCGTGCGCCATGTTGGACTTTACGACTCAGCCGCCCATACCGCCGCATGCCGCAGCGCAGATTTTCCCGCCGGCACAAAATTTTACGGCGGGGCGCGTGGCTTGAGTGAACTCGCCACCCTGCCCGAAGCGGACATTATTTTAATCGCGGTCGTCGGCACCGCCGGTCTGCAACCGGCCCTCGCTGCCATTGCGGCCAAAAAAACGATCGCGCTCGCCGCCAAAGAAATCCTCGTGCTCGCGGGGAAATTCGTCATGGCCGCTGCCCGCGCAAGCGGCAGTCGCGTGCTCCCGGTCGACAGCGAGCACAATGCCGTTTTTCAATGTCTCGAAGGCCAGCACTCCAGCGCGGTGCGCCGGTTGGTTTTAACGGCCTCCGGCGGTGCTTTTCGCGATTGGCCGATCGACCAGCTGAGTGCGGTCACCCCCGCCGATGCGCTCCGCCATCCCACGTGGGCCATGGGTCCTAAAATCACGATCGACTCAGCGACTCTTGCGAATAAAGGCCTCGAACTAATCGAAGCCCAGCACCTCTTCGGTCTGCAGCCCGCGCAATGTCAGGCCGTCCTCCACACCCAAAGCATCGTGCACGCTCTGGTGGAATTTACCGATGGCTCGCTCCTCGCGCAGCTCTGTCCGCCCTCGATGACTTTCCCTATTCAGCACGCCTTGCTTTACCCCGAGCGCGCGCCCACGAGCACGGACGCTGGGCTGCCCTTAGATCGGTTGCTATCTCTCGATTTTCGCCCAGTCGACGAACAGCGCTATCCTTGCCTGCGTTTGGCCCGGGAAGCTATGATCTCCGGCGGGATCGCCCCGGCGATATTTAATGCGGCCAACGAAGTAGCCGTGGCGGCTTTTCTAGAAAAACGAGTACCGTTTCTTGCGATTCCCCAGATCATCGAACAGACTCTGTCGCGCATAAAAATATTTGAGCCAACTTCTTTAGACCACGTCCTAGCGGCTGATACCGAAGCTCGCCAAATCGCTCACCATCTCCTCTCCCCCTAATGTCTGCTGCTACTCTCACTGCTTTGCTCGGCAATATTTGGTCAATTTTCTTGATCCTCCTTTTTTTTGGCGGCTCGATTTTTGTGCATGAGCTGGGGCACTTCCTCGCGGCTCGCCGCCGAGGGCTGAAAGTATCGCGCTTTTCCATTGGCTTCGGGCCGGCCATGTTCTCCCACACCGGCCGCGACGGCGTTGAATACCGTATAAACTGGCTGCCGCTAGGTGGCTATGTGGCCTTACCCCAGCTCGCCGATCTCAGTGGGCTTGAGGGTGAAGTTGACCCCCAGGCGGCCAAACTGCCCCCGATCTCTTACAGCACCAAGCTCATCGTCTTTGTCGCCGGGGCGGTCTTCAACGTACTCTTTGCTTTTACCCTCGCCTCCATTTTGTGGATCGTGGGCCAGCCGGTCGTAGAGGAAGAACAAACTACGAAAATTGGCTTTGTGCACCCGACCATCGAACTGCCCAACGGAAAATCAGCTCCGGGACCGGCCTTTCTGGCCGGGCTGAAAAGTGGCGATGTTATTTTAACGGTCGATGGCAAGACGGTTAAAACGCTCAGCGATATCGGCCAATTAGTGGTCCTCGGCAGCGGCCGCACTCCGCAAGGCCGACCGAGTGTGGAAATTGCCTTCACCCATGAAGGCAAAGCGCAGCGTGCCACCTTGGTCCCGGAATTAGTTGGCGCGGAAGAAGTGCGCGAAATTGGCATTGAACCAGCAGCTAAAGTAACCATCGCCGGAGTCCAAGCGGGCCGCCCCGCCGAAGCCGCTGGTCTCAAATTTCGTGATGTCATTACCCACATTAATGGACAACCCGTCGGCTACGTTGGCTTCATCGCTGATTATTTACGCCTGAATGGCGAAAAGCCCGTAACGCTGACCTATCTGCGCGAGAGCCAAATCAATCAAGTCACAGTTGTCCCGGCTAAAATAAACGATCCAGAAACTAAACGAGATGTCTACCGACTGGGCGTTCAACTGCGCGGGGCGCTCACGTTGAAAACCATTCGTACGCCCCCTTGGGAACAGGTTTGGGATAAGGCGGTGTGGACGGGGCGCACGCTGCAAAGTCTACTCAGCCCGAATTCCAATATTGGAATTTCCAAGCTGAGTGGCCCCCTCGGGATCGCTGACCGCGTCCACCAATTTGCCCAAGTAGATTTCCGCCTCCTGCTCTGGTTCATCATCTTGATTAATGTGAACCTCGCGATCTTCAACCTGCTGCCGATTCCCGTGCTCGATGGTGGACATATAGCCTTTGCCACCATCGCAAAATTACGCGGCAAAGATCTGCCCATTAAAATGGTCGCGACTATTCAGAGCGTGTTTGTGATCTTACTCCTTTCAATGATGGCCTACGTCACGCTGTTCGGTGATTTACCGCGGATGGCCCGAGAATCAAAAGCGGCGACGCAAGCGAAGGAAGCCGCCGAGCAGTCGAAAAAAATCGCCGATCCCGCCAAACCCTAAACCGTTGGTCGTCCGCCCTGCAGGATGCCTGCCTCCGCCGAGTTCAATTTATTACGCTGCCAGGCGACCAACGCTTGCCAGCCCCAGCCGGTTATTGCTTGATTTTCGGTTATGTCCTACTGCGCATCCCGTTCGCATACGCTACGCCGCCGAACCGTCGGCGTCATGGTGGGCAATCTCGGCGTAGGCGGAGATCAGCCGATTCGCCTGCAGTCGATGACGACCAGCGACACGCAAGACGTCGCGGCGACGGTCCGGCAGTCTATCGCGCTCGCCGAGGTCGGTTGCGAAATCATTCGAATTACGGCGCCCAATGTAGCCGCCGCGAAATGCTTGCGGGCCATTCGCACCCAATTTTCGGCGGCGGGTTTCGCCCACGTGCCCTTGGTGGCAGATATTCATTTCCTGCCGGCCGCGGCGATGGAAGCGGTCGAACACGTCGAAAAAGTGCGCGTTAATCCCGGTAACTACGCGGACAAAAAGAAATTCGCCGTTAAAGAATATTCCGACGCGGCTTATGATTCCGAGCTGCAGCGGCTCTACGATTTATTTTCCCCGCTGGTGATCCGCAGCAAGACGCTGGGTCGAGCCATGCGCATTGGCACTAATCATGGCTCGCTCTCGGATCGGATTATGAACCGCTACGGGGACACGCCGCTCGGCATGGTTGAGAGCGCCCTAGAATTTCTCCGCATTGCCCGCGCGCATGATTACCACGCCATCATGCTTTCAATGAAAGCGAGCAACCCCAAGGTGATGATTCAAGCTTACCGCTTGTTAGTGGATCGCATGCAGCAGGAGGCCATGCATTACCCGCTACACCTCGGCGTCACCGAAGCCGGCGATGGGGAAGATGGCCGCATCAAGAGCGCGATCGGCATCGGCAGTTTGCTCCTCGATGGGCTGGGTGATACCATCCGCGTATCACTGACCGAAGATTCGGTTTACGAAATCCCCGTCGCTCGAGCGATCGCCGATAAAGCGATGCAGCAATGGCGAAAAAACCATGCCGCCGCCCCGCGCCCCCTGACGTTAGCGGCCGTCGAAAATGCAGAACTAGATCCGTACCATTTTACGCGTCGTCTCACGACCACCCTGCCGCTGGCACCGACTTGCTTAGTCGGGCCAGCCCAACCACCCCGCGTTATTGTCCCCACCACCTTAAACGCGCTGGCGGCTACCAGCCAATCCCTCGCCGCGCCAAAATTTAAAGACACTCCGGCGGAAGGATTATTGGTGCCGATTAATACCGCGGCTGATTTAGCGGCCGTGGCGGAATTTAAATTCGCCGCTAATCAGCCGGTGCAATTTTTAGTCCTCGAGCTCAAGGCGCAACTAGCGCCGATCGCCTTGGAGTCCACGCTCACCGGCGCCCCCCGCCGATTCATGCTGACCCGCGAATTTGGCCCAGCCGATTTAACCATTTTCTCCCAATTCCTCACCCTCGTACGTCGCCACGGGCAGTTGCTGGCAGCTCAAATCGCCCCCGAGGATTTCCCAGCCTTCACCCCGCTCCTGGGTCCGCTCGGTGACGCTAGCCTGATCTTCACCCTGGCCGCGCGCCACTCCGCTCCGAGCTCGGGCCATGCCTTGGGTGCGTACCGGCAGCTAGCTAAGAATTTAACCGAGCTCGGGAGTCAGGCCCCCATCTGGATTCGTAACACGTCCGCTCACGCGCTACAAAATGACCCGACCTATCTTTCGCGTTTACTCGAAGCGAGTTTCCTCAGCGGCAGTCTCTTGTGCGATGGACTCGGTGATTTAATCAGCATTGAGACTGAACCCGATGTCGGCCGCGCCACCCTCCTCGCTTATAATGTGCTCCAAGGCGCTGGCGCGCGCCTGTCCAAAACAGAATTTGTCGCTTGCCCAAGTTGCGGCCGCACCTTGTTTGATTTACAAAGCACCACCCAACGCATTCGCGCCCAGACGGGCCATCTGAAGGGCGTCAAATTGGCCATTATGGGCTGCATTGTGAATGGCCCGGGGGAAATGGCGGACGCAGATTTTGGCTACGTGGGCGGAGCCCCCGGAAAAATCAACCTCTACGTTGGTAAAAATTGCGTCCAATATAACATTCCCGAGGCTGAAGCTGACGCTCGGCTCATTGCTCTCATGCGGGAACACGGCAAGTGGGCTGAACCCGAAGCCTCGGCCGCCACTCCCACCGACTAGGAAAACTCCCCCTAGTCAGTGGACGCGAGGGGAGCGCGAATATTCGCAACCCTAAAATCAGAAAAGTTATCCCCCGTCCCACTGTGAACAAGATGTCGGAAAGTTGCGCTTGAAAGGTATTTTGTGATTCACGTTAGTCGCGGAGTCACTTTTACTGTTCCTTCCTTTCGCTTGTTCTTTGCCAACTCCGCCGCGTGCTCCGTACTCCGGTTCATCCAAGGTTTTCCCAGATTCTGGTCAAAATCACCCCGTCTAAAGACCAAATTTTTGGTCTGATGATGAGTGATCGCCACCCCCCTTTCCCTTGTGATTTACGGCTTATGGTAGATGCCACGGTAGTTGTCGCAAATGCAGTTGCTGAGGGGTGAATTAATCACCAACTATCTCATCTCCGTTATGCCCCACGCCACCCTCCAATCCAATCTCTGGGAAACAGTAAAATGTGACCTCAAGGGATTATTCCCGGAGGATGTATTCCAGATGTGGTTTGAGCCGCTGAGCTGCCTCGCCGCTACGGAAGATGCCCTGGTGCTGGGTGTACCCAACGATTTTGCGGCAATTTGGATTCACGACAACTATCTCGATCTCATTTCTCAGCGCCTTCGACTGGCGGCCGGGCGCATGGTGCATGTGTCCCTGAAGAAAGCCGATCAGCCTGGCGGGGAAACCGCCGCTCCGATCACCGAGCTCAAAAACCGCGCCCCGCAGGCCAAGCGCACCTTGCGCTACGACGAGCGCCTCGCCTCCGCCGGCTCACTTAATCCCCGCAACTCTTTCGAGAATTTTGTGGTTGGTCCCAACAGCCAATTAGCGCACGCCGCTTCGCTCGCGGTCGCCCAGGCCCCCGCCCAAGCCTACAACCCACTTTTCATTCACGGCTCGACGGGGCTTGGCAAGACCCACCTGATGCATGCCATTGGCCATAGCATCCTCCAGCGCAATCCCGAGGCCCGCGTCGCTTATCTTTCCACCGAGAAATTCACGAACGAATATATTCACGCTATTCAGGAAAATGCGCTGACCAAGTTCCGCCAACGCTACCGCAGCGTGGACGTTCTCCTCGTAGACGATGTGCAATTTTTGGCGGGCAAAGAGCGCATTCAGGAAGAATTTTTCCACACCTTTAACGACCTCTTCGAGTCGCAAAAGCAGATCGTAATTTCTAGCGATCGTCCCGTTACGGAAATTGCCACGCTCGAAGCTCGCCTCGTCTCTCGCTTTCAATGGGGCCTGTCCGCCGATATTCAATCGCCCGATTTTGAAACGCGCGTCGCCATTCTAAAAACCAAAGCGGCAACCCTCAAGGTTACCTTGCCGATGCCGGTGATTGAATTCATGGCGCAGCATATCTCAAAAAATATCCGCCGGCTAGAGGGTGCGCTCATTAAAATTTCGAGCTACGCCGCCTTGACTGGTAAAACCCTGGACCTCGCCTCAGCCGAATTGTTGCTCAAAGACGTGTTGATGGAGGAAGCCCAAAATCGTCTCAATATCGAGGGGATCCAGAAACGCGTCGCCGATCATTATCAGATCCGTCACTCCGATATGACCAGCAAGCGCCGGCCCAGCGCCATTGCCTTTCCTCGGCAGATCGCGATGTACCTCTCGCGGCAACTTACCCGCCACTCGCTTCAAGAAATCGGCCAAGCTTTTGGTGGTCGCGATCACGGCACCGTTATTCATGCCGTGAAGACGGTCGAGAATATGATGGAGCAAGATGACTCCGTTCAGGGCAGCGTTGATTTTCTCAAGAGCCAGCTGACCAAGTAAGCTCGGGGCCCTTTCGCGTTTTGCGATTAACCGCAGCATTGCCTTGTTTTCTCGGTCAGCCTTAAAAGCACTCAGCCTAAAAAATTAGATGTCCCTCACACCTGAACAAAAACAAGCCGTCGCCAGCTGGGTCGCGGCTGGAGATAATCTGTCCTTGGTTCAAAAGAAGCTAACCGAGCAATTCAAGGTCTCGATGACCTATATGGATGTGCGCTTCCTCGTGGATGATTTGGGCCTAGAATTGAAAAACGCCGCTCCAAAAGCGGATGCTTCCGATGTCACGAAGACCACTCCGGCCGCCAGCCCAACCCCTCCACCGCATCCAGCGGGCGATGAATATACCGCCGGCGCTGACGAGGGTCCCTCGGCCTCGGAGGAAGCTAATTTGCCGGCCGAAGGCGACGCACTCCCTAGCACGAGTACCCTAACCCTCGAAGTTGATCGCATCATGCGCCCGGGTACCGTGGTGAGCGGTGCGGTGACATTCAGCGACGGCATCTCCGGCAAATGGGCCCTCGACCAGCAGGGTCGCCTGATGCTCGATACCCCGCAGAAGGGTTATCAGCCCAGTCCGGCCGATGTGCAGACTTTTCAGCGAGAACTGCAGACTCAACTGCAGCGGCAGGGATACTAAGTTAGACGCTAGCGCTCAAAAGATCCCCCGCGAGCGGGCCAACCCAGCATCGATCGCGCGATCGGTAGAACCGTCAGGGCGACCCATTACCGGCCAGCAAGCGCCGCAATTCCGCTTCATCGATGACGAGCACCCCGAGTTCTTTCGCTTTATCGAGTTTGGAGCCTGCTTCAGCCCCGGCGAGGACATAGCTCGTTTTTTTACTGACACTGCTAGAAACTTTCCCGCCGGCGGCTTCAATTTGCGCGGCGGCCTCTTCACGCGTTAATTGGGGCAAGGTCCCGGTAAGCACAAAAGTTTTTCCAGCCAGCAGACTACTCGCAGCTGCTCGTGGAATTGGAGCCTGCGGTCTTACGCCGGCCTGCGCTAGAGCGGTAATCATCGCCCGATTTCGCGGCTCCTTAAAATAACCCGTAATCGCCCGCGCCATGGTCTCGCCAATGCCCTCGATCACGCTTTTTTTATTTAAAATAAAATTCTCCAGTTGGGCGTCCGCCAGAGCCTCCATAGCTCGGAAATGTGTCGCGAGGTCCTTGGAGGCGGCCACGCCCACGTGAGGAATCCCCAATCCGTGGATCAAGCGCCAAAGTTCGCAATGCTGACTTGCGGCAATCGCCGCTAGTAATTTATCGGTAGATTTCTCCACGCTCTTGCCGAGTGTTAATAAATTCTCGCGCTGTAATTTAAATAAATCCGGCAACTCCTTCACCCAACCTTGCGCCACTAAATCATCAATCATCGCCTCCCCTAAGCCGTCAATATCGAGACAAGCCTTCGAGACAAAATGGGCTAAACGGCGGCGGACCTGCGCAGGACAATTGAGATTGGGACAGCGGAGCGCGACCTCCTCCTCCAGCTGAATTGTGGCCGTCAGGCAAATCGGGCAATGGGTGGGGAATTGATAAATCTGACATTCCGGGGTGCGCTTCTTTAGGTTTACGGCCACGACCGCGGGGATAACTTCCCCCGCTTTCTCGACCATAACCCAATCGCCCACCCGAATATCCTTACGGGCGATCTCCGCTTGGTTATGCAACGTCGCCCGAGCCACGGTTGAGCCGGCCAGCAGGACTGGCGCTAACTCCGCCACGGGCGTCAGTACGCCGGTGCGACCGACCTGCACGGTGATGGCGTTGATCCGCGTCTCCGCTTGCTCCGGTTCAAATTTATAAGCGATCGCCCAGCGGGGGGCTTTCGCCGTTTCCCCCGCCTCGCGTTGTAAACCCAAGGAATTTAATTTCACGACGGCGCCGTCAGTCCCATAGGCAAAAGAATGCCGCAGGGCATCTAAGGCGCTGACCGCACTCCAAATGCCATCCGCGCCACGGGCCGGCCAATAACGCTCCACCGTGGGCAGACCCCACTGCTTAACCAAAGCATGGAAGTTAAGTTGCGAATCAGCCACGGCTGGGCGGCAAAAACCCAGACCGTAGAGCACAATCTCGAGTTTGCGTTGGGCGACTTCCTTCGGATCAAGCTGCTTAATTGTCCCAGCCGCGAGATTACGCGGATTAGCATAAAGCGGTTCACCCGCTTCTTCCCGCGCTTGGTTAATGCGCTGAAATTCGGCGAGGGTTAAAAATATCTCACCGCGAATTTCTATCATCTCCGGCCAAGGCTGCTGCGCGCTAGCCCGTAATTGATGCGGGAGTGAATAAATCGTCTTCACATTATTCGTAATATCATCCCCGGCCACCCCATTGCCGCGCGTCACCGCTTTAACCAACTGACCGTTTTCGTAAGTTACACTCACGGCTAAGCCATCAATTTTTGGCTCCACCACGTAGTCGAGATCCTCCCGGCCAAATAATTTCACTAATCGCTGATGAAACGCGCGGAGTTCAATTTCCGAGTAAGTATTATCGAGACTCTGCATGGGCTGCCGATGACGATACGTCACGAAACCCGCCAAGCGGTCGTCACCCACCTGCGTCGTAGGAGAATCCGGCGTGGCCCATTGAGGAAATTGCCGCTCCCAGTCCGCCAATTCACGTTTCAAGCGATCGTAATCAAAATCGCTCACGACGGGCTGGGCTTGCCGATAATATAACTCATCGTGCCGCGCCACTTGCGCGCGCAAGGCCGCCATCTGGGATTGAGCTTCAGCAGGATTCATCAGTCCAAAGTAGGCACGGCTTCGGGCTTAATTTCAACCCGGAGCTTTGGGGTAATTACACGCTATTCGAGGGCGCTACTCGATCTCTTGACGGTGGCTCCGGCTCGGGTTGATTTTGTTTAAATTTAAGCGGCGTTTCCAGGAATCGACGGTAACGGGCCCAACGTAGATACAGCCCAACCGCCAACCCCGCCCCCAAGCTGTCGGCCAGCCAATCGGCCCACTCAAACATGCGCATAATCGTAAAGCTCTGACGGAATTCATCGCCCAAGCCGTAGGCAGACGTCATGGCGATAGCCCACCAGGCCCCGAGCACTGGCCACCGCGCTAGGGCTGGCAAGCGCACCAAGGCGGTGGCGAGCATGCCATAAATTGCAAAATGCCCCACCTTATCGGGCGCGAACGCCGTTATTTTGACATTAACAACGGCAAAGCCAGAACACCAAGTGATGGTTCCGGCCAGTAAGATCGGCCAAGCGAGCGCCCGACGTTCCCTCCAGACCGATTGAGTAGCATCCATCAGCCCAAGATTGCAGATCATAAAATCCTCGGCGAGCGGGATCTTCACCCATGAGCGCCCTGAGTTCGCGCCTGCGCCAGTAATTATCTGCTTAAAATGGTCGGGCTGGTGAGATTCGAACTCACGACCTCTTGCACCCCATGCAAGCGCGCTACCAGACTACGCTACAGCCCGTCTCTACGAGGGATCAAAAAGCCTCACCGCTTGGTGTGATGCAAGCCCTATCCTTAGCCGCAATTCAGGGGATCCGGTGGGGCGATTTCAGCTAGCACAAACCCACTCGACTTGTAAAAAATGCTGCAATCCCCCGAAAGTGCCTTCAACTAGCTGACGTTAAAGTGTCCTCGTAGCTCAACCGGATAGAGCTCTTGCCTTCTAAGCAAGCGGTTGTGGGTTCGAGTCCCGCCGAGGACGCCATTTTTACTCGAAACGTAGGATTAGCTTGTGAGGCAAGATCTCGGCCCGAGCACCCCAGCCGCAGCTCAAAGCGCGCTACTTTAACCAACAAAGGCTGGCCGTGCCATCCGTAGCCTTGATCGCCTGCGCGCATCATTGCCCGCCTACGCTCAAGCTGCGGAGGGCATCCTTCGTCCTCGCTTCGCTTGGCGAAGGATGGTGGAGCAGATCGGGATCAAACCGACGACCTCGTCGTTGCGAACGACGCGCTCTATCAACTGAGCTACTGCCCCCCAAGGGAAGGTTTCTTCTGCGGGAAGCTTTCGCGGGAGTAAAACAAAAATTTATTGCTCACCCTACCCGCTTACCCAGCGCGACTTAAAACAACCGCAAAATTGGCGCTATAATTGCTCTTGCAGCTCTCGGGAACAGACGAAAAGAGAACGCCTAACCCGTGAGCAAAATACTAAAATCACCATGAAAAAAAGCATCAAGAAATCTACGGGGCGCTCACCGGCAGTCAAAAAGCCTGCCGGGCTTGCTAAAAATAAATTAAAGCCGATGAAAAAAATCGCGGCGCCCGCCAAGAAAAAAATTGGCGCAACGGCCGAACCGCCCGTTACATTTATTTCCGCCAAAATCGATGTGGGCTTCGGCCAACATCTTTATCTCCGCGGCGAAGGTCCGGGCCTAAGCTGGCAACAGGGTTTGGCCATGGATTGCGTCAGCCCCGACTTGTGGACTATCGCCATCAAAAATGCCGCTGATCCCGTGATCTTTAAATTGCTAGTGAACGATGTCGCCTGGAATCAGGGCCATGACTTCGTCACCGCGCCCGGCCAAAGTATCACCGTCATTCCGACCTTCTAGGCCGCTTGCCGCCTTCGCCTGCCACCGGCGGTTTCCAGGCGACCGGTGGCGTTTAGCCCAGAAAATCCCGCGATTAATTCAGGCGATCCGGATTAATCGCCAGCAATTCGGCCCGTACCTCTGCGACATCCCACTTCTCGCCATCTGTTTTTTTGGCCGGCAAGATCGTGCAACGCATAACGACCCGAGAAAAGGGCCAAGGAATATAAATTCGATCCCAACTCCGCAGACGTTTCGCCCACATAAATTCAGCGCCAATTAAGAGCATAGGGGAATTGGTGCGGCGCGTGACCACTAAAGCTCCCGGTTTAACTTCATACATCGGACCGCGCGGGCCGTCGGGGGTAATGCCAATATCGTGACCCGCCCGCATCACCTCGATGAGCGCCTTGCCCGATTCTCGAGCAAAATTGCTACTCGATCCGCGCAGTGGCTTCAGTCCCACCATACGATAAAATTCCGCGATCAAGGCCCCATCCTTACTGGCACTGACCAGCGCATAAACACTGCGGCGCGTCCGGTAACGGCTAAAATATTCCGCTGAAATAAAAAGCCGATTGTGCCAGATAACAATCGCCATGGCCTCGTCCGCATTGGCCAAGCGCGCTTGCGTGGCGGCATCAGCTTCAAAACGTAATGTCCGGCACCACAGCCGCAAGATTGTCGCCACCAGCCAGAGCAACAGCCGGCGCCAGCCGCTTACCACGTTAATGGTGTCAGGATTTTCCATGATTCTGCCCTTTTATGCAGGGAACGTAGGCCAGTCGCCAAGTTAAACTTGTGCCGGCCTCCATCACTTAAGAACCTTGCCCCATGCCGCTTAGTTTACCCCCCTGCCCCCATCTTCCGGTCCCGCCCGCGCAGATGGCCGCGAGTGCCCTTTCCGCCCATGGCTCCGCCCGAGACGGCGCCTTTTATCTCACCGCTCTTACCTACGGTCATTTTCTCTGGCAAAATGGGCAAGCGGCCCGCGCCATTCTGAAATTAGATCGCGCGCTGTTGGCTGATCTTCGGGGCGATGAACCCGTGTTGCGTGACTGGCCCTTGCCCTACGAGGCCATGACCTGGTTTTTGCGGCACACCCCGCCGGATGTCTTTATCGGCAACCCCCGCGTGCATTTCCAGCACCTCGCGGACCGCATGAACGAGCCGCGACGCGAACAACGTCGCTGGCGCACGTGGGCCTGCTGGGCTCTCTGCCGAAGCGTCCGCCCAGAATTTCCGCCTGACCCCCTGCATCAGGTGATGGAACCAGCCCGCGAGCTCATCGCCGAAAAACTCACCACCCACGGCATTGCTGGCGAAACTGACCTCTGGCTACAGGTTCTAATTAAAACGGCCCTACCTAACCATTAACCAGCGCCATCGACCTACTCATTGTGCCCGTCGATGGATAAACCGAAACTCATTCGTCCGCAGATTCGATATTACATTTAAGCGGGCCGTAAATTTACCCGTGCTTCGAAGCTGGTGGCGACTCTTGCAACCAAGCCCTAAGCCTTACTCTCTCCACTAAGGCCATGTGCGGTACGGTTAGCGCCGCCAGCCCCACAAATACGATCTGCACCATTCGTTCGTCCAAGGGCGTACTCCTCATAAAGTACCAAGCGGCCACCGATACACAGGCCACACCGAGCAGGGGAAGTAGCGAGGCTAACAATAAAAAACGCCATGACGCTCGCCCGGAATAAATAAACACGCGGATCATATGACGAGCGCTATGCATGCCGCAAAAGAAGAGCGTGAATGATAGTAGCGGAGGGGCTACGCACGCCAGCAGCCCAACTGATGCGAGTTCAAAGGCGGTTAACTTATCGCTCCGCCAACGCTCGGCTATCGCAAGCACGAGGCCAATTAACCAAGGCCAAGTCAGCCCTACTAAAAACGGGACAATAGCACCGGCTGCTGGGGTTCCGACCAGCTTAGAAAATAACGCTGTAATCTCTGGCTGGTGCCAAATATTCGGCAAAACGAGGACAGCGCCGCCATACAATATCCGGGAAAGCAGCGGAGTGCCCTCGGCCGGATCACCTGAAAAATGCGCGATAGAGATGATCAGAAAGCCCGCCAAGAACACGGCGGGAACCCAAGCCCATAGTCCCACCACGAGGGATGCGAGCAAAAGATAAACTAGGCCAAAACGAATCCAAGCCCAAGGCGTGCGAATGCCATAAAGCTTTTGGGCAAAAATTGTGTCCATCGCCCCATGGGGGATACCCAAAACCACGATGAGCGCGGCCAGAACGATAAGTTCAGACTGTGGCGAAAAACGGCCCAGCGTGGTAGCGGCGAAGGCCATCCCAAGCGCGCTGCAACTAAAAATAAGACCTTGGAGACGCTGAGCATTCATAAGTGTCCGGATTTTAAGCCGGGGAAAACAATTCTTTCAAAAACGGGCGGGCGGGTAAGGCAAAAATTATGGCGGCATAATCGGCCAGGGTGGCCCGATCGCTCATAAAACGTACCAGTCTGGGATGCGCCACCCTCTGAAATAAGGCGAGGAAAAGATCCGCGGCTAGCTCCGGCCGGCGACTAAGCACCTGCAGGAAGAGCGCGTCCATCTTGCGCAGTGCCCAAGGATCCGCCCGGTGAGGTGTGGGGCCTCGACCCGCGACCAAAGCTTGCGCGCATTCCTCGGCCCATCGCTGAATACGCTGAAACGCGTAGCCGCTACTGGCACGCGCTCCGCCGGCCATAAGCCCCGCTCGGACGTATGAACCGTCTGCCGCCGATGGGTGATCGAGCATTCCCATTGGCAGTATCCCGTGCTCTGTCCGTCGAACCCAGTATTGATGACCATGCAGGCGCCGATCAATAAAACCCGTCAACTCACTACGAAAAACCTCGGGGCCGGTCGGCTCTGGCGCGAAGACCGTAACTTCAAGCAGCGCCCGTGTCGGGGAAATGGGTAATAAATAATAGAAAAGAATCTGACCGTCACACCGAGACGTAAAATGCATGATCTCGGCGATATCAGAATCAAAAATCGGCGCCGCGCACTCGACCTCCTGGCCAAGAAACGACTGCCAAAGCACCGCCCCGCCGCGGGCAGGTGCCACGAGCGGACGGGTATCAACGACCCACTTGGCCCGATAGGTTCCGCCAGAGGTTGCCACTTCCCAGACCTCGCCCACCTTCCGCGGAGCGGAAAAAACCGAAACGCCAAGGTCGAGCCGCATCTGCTCGGACCGGCCAAGCATTTTAATAGACTCTTGGTAAAACTCGCCAGCCGGTAACATAGCGTAGGGAAAATCGGCGCAGGCCACCAGCGTCCGCGCTTTGGGAGAAGCCACGGATACACTAGACCAACGCCGGCGGACCAAGTGCGTCAACTGTGCTGAGGGGTGCAGCCAGAAACACCACGTACGGTCATCAGCATAGTCGCAGCGGCTTTCGATCACCGTTGTCCGCGGAGCGGCTTCGCCGTGCGCGGACAACCTACGCGCCAAACTCAGGCCGGCGCAACCCCCGCCCAAAATCAGGAGTTCAGTCTCCATGACGGGCGGCGATGCCAGGTAAGCCAAGCAAGGCGCGGTGTAAAGCTGACGAGTGCGGCGGCGGCCGCGACCAGAAGGCCGCGCGCAGCGGCAGTGTCCCCAAGGCGTGCGCGGTAATACCCGCCTTCTGCCAATCTGTGACCATCGCGCGACGCTCCCAATAAGCGTAGTCATTGACCGCCAACCGACGACCGATCGCACGGTAGACACGGCTAGCGACGAGAATCCCACACCGCGAGCGCGCCGGCAAAAAGGCAAGTCCCGCCTCACCGCTCGAGTAGAAGACCTCCGCTTGCGCCAAGAGATTTGCCAAACCGGTCCGCAATATCGGCCGTAAAACTTTCCCCGGATCGATCAAGTCAACCGGCAAAATATCACCCACTAGGCTAGCTGGAAGATAACGCCGCCCCATCCGCGCATCTTCGGCGACGTCCCGACAAATATTGGTGAGCTGCATCGCTATCCCAAGATCGACGGCGTGGGCCGCGGCGGCTTGGTCCACAACGTCGAGTACCCGGCTCATCATGAGACCGACGGTGCCGGCCGCCCGATAGCAATAGCGCAGGAGCTCGCTTTCATCTGCCATCCGCACTGATTCAGCGTCAGTGGTCATGCCGTGGATAAGTTCGAGGACAACCGCCGCCTCGATCTCGCACTCGCGCATGAGCGCTAAACCGTCTTGGAGCGCTGGATCGTTTGTTGCGCCGTCCAAGATCGCTTGCCGCGCCGCCGCCAGCGCCGCCCGCGCCGCTTCACCTGAGGCCGCTTTGTCGACCAGTTCGTCGATGTGACGACAGAAGGCGTAAAGCCGCGTAGCCCGCGCCGCGTGAGTCGGACTAAGCAGCCGACGTGCCCAATAGAAACTGCGCCCCTGCCGAGCTAAGACCGCCTCAGCGGCGATCGACGACGAGGACACGGCGGGGCGGTTCATGAGGCCAAGGGGATCAAAGCATCCACGACCTTGGCCGAGCAGAGCACGCCGGGCAAGCCGGCGCCGGGGTGCGTGCCGGCGCCGGTTAGGTAGAGGTTTCTCACCGACTCGGAGCGGTTGTGAAAACGGAACCAGGCAGACTGACGAAAGATGGGCGCGACGGAAAATCCGGCTCCGTGCACGCTTTGATAATTGTCTTTGAAATCCACTGGGGTCTTGAAAAATTCTGCCGTGATCGTTGCCCGCAGGTCAGGCAGGAGCGTGCGCTCCAATGCTGCAACGATACGGTTGCGCAAGCGTGGCCCCTCAGTCGCCCAATCGACCTTGCCCTGCAAATTCGGTACCGGACAGAGCACATAAAAACTGTCGCAACCCTCGGGCGCGAAACTTGGGTCGGTCGCCGTGGGACGATGAACATAAAGAGAGAAATCTTCCGCCAGTTTCTGCCGATGGAAGATATCGTCGAGTAATTCTCGGTAGCGATCGCCCATCCAGATGGTGTGGTGCGCGACCTGCGGGTAGGTACGGGTGGTCCCAAAATAGAGCACGAATAGGCCCATCGAATAATGAGCCTGCGCCAGCTTCAACCGAGTGGCGAGCGACTGCTCGGCGCGCGGGACCATGTTTTGATACAGGTGCGCTGCATCCGCGTTCGAGACCACGACGGTGGCGGCCAGCCCCGTGCCGTCAGCCAGCTCAACGCCGCAAGCGGTGCCCTGTTCAATGCGGATCCGCTCCACGGTTGTCCCAAGCCGAACAGCGATGCCCTGCCGGTTCATCAGTTCTCCCAAAGCTCGGGTGATGCTGCCGGTACCCCCCATCGCGAAATGGACCCCATGGGCATGCTCAAGGAAATGGATCAGGCCGTAGATACTGGTCGTATCAAAAGGATTACCGCCCACAAGCAGGGGCTGGATTGAGAAGGCGCGACGCAGCTTGTCGCTGACCAGATGCCGCGTCACCAAGCCCCACACCGTCTCGTAGCTGCGCAGGCCTAGGAGATGCGGCACCTGCCGGAGCATCGTGCCAAAGTCGTTAAACGGCTGCGTCGATAGGCGAGTAAAGCCAATGTCGTAAATTTTACGGCTATGCGCTAATAGTGCCATATAACCCAAGCGGTCGCGCGGCTCAATGCGCTCAATCGCTGCTAGCGTCGCTTCCAAGGTTCCGCCGTAATCAAAAGTATCTCCATCAGCGAAGCGAAACCGGTACCATGGCTTCAACGGGACCAAGCTCACATGATCGGCAAACCGCTCGCCGAAGAGTGCGAACAGTTCCTCGAACAGAAAAGGGGCCGTGATTACGGTCGGGCCGGCATCGTGCCTGAATCCTTCGCGCTCATAGACCTGCGCGCGTCCTCCTAAAGCTGCGCAACGGTCGATCAAAGTCACCGTATAACCTTTTGCGCGCAAGCGAAGGGCGGAAGCTATACCGCCATAACCCGCCCCGATTACAATGGCCTTTACCACTTTAAAATTAATCAGCTTTCAGCCGTTTTCCGAGATCTAAGGCGAATTCTACTAATAGAGCACCGGCCTGATGCGGTAGGGTCTCCGCAATTTCTGCGGCGCGATCCAAGTGATGACGCGCCAATCGGCGGGCTTGGCCCACCGCAGACCTATTCTGGCCAGCTGCTTCCAGCAAAAGCACGATGTTGAGGTTGTGCTGCTCAGCATCAGCCATTACATCCGCGAGGTCGTCTACCATCTGATAGCCGATGCCAAAGGCGTGGGCCGCGGCCCGGATACGTGGAACCCAATGTTCTTGCCCAGCAGCGAGGAAAGCGAGCTCGATGGGCAGGCTTAGCAGAGCACCTGACTTCCCAACAACGATTTGCTCGTATCTAACAACCTCGGTAATGGGGAAGTCCTTCGTAGCCAGTTCTGCGCATTGGCCTTGAATGACCATCGAGGTTCGATCGTGGACGCAGCGGAGCAAGCTGGGCAGTAAGGTGGCATCGCTGATTTCAGCCAAGGCCCCGTAGGCGGCTGACAGGAGGAGGTCACCAGTGCAGATAGCAACGTCTTGACCAAAGGCCGCGTACACCGTGGGACGACTGCGCCGGAGCTTGTCCTTATCCTGCAGGTCGTCGTGCACTAGAGAGGCGTTGTGCAGCAGCTCGACCGCGGCAGCGATTCGGACCGCATCGTCTCGCCCGACGCCTAGCGATTCACAGGCGTGCAGAGCCAAACGAGCGCGCACCCTTTGGCCGCCCGCCTCTAAATGATAAACAGCCGCTTGATTAGTTGCCGATAAACTTCCTACAACACTGGGTCTCTCGGATACCTGGACGAGGGACATGATAAGACTTTCCACCGACCGGAGGGTGGCGTCGGTACTTGGGTGCAACGGATGCTTTACAGTTCCGCTAGGCAAAATACTCATCAGCTCAAGAATAGGCTGCCGATGCGCTTGGAAGTGATAAAAAAAAGGACAATGAGGCCATGGCCTCATTGTCCGAGTAGCGTAAAGCGATTAAGCTTTGTCAGATTCGCTGACCGCGCACTTCCAAATAATCACGCCGAATGCGATTTTGTTGATAACGTCGGCAATGTTGTAAACAACGTTGAGCATGTTAGCCGAGTTGGCCGCTGGGGCACCGGTGAGGTAGCCCAAGAAATAGCCAAGGGGATAAATCGACCAGCCGATTAGCACAATATTGCGCATCGTCTTGAAGGCGGCCTGCACAGCAGGAGTCGCACTCGCAGCGTTGATCTTGCTGGCCTCGCCGCCGTAGATTTCAAAGATAATGTAGGCCCAACCAGCCATGCCGACGATAAAGCCCAGCATAGCGCTGATCACACCGGCTTCGCCTAGGTAGCCACCAATAAGCATGACCAGGGTGCCAATAATCAAGCGCCAGAAGACACCAGCAGGTACCTTGGTTACGGCCGAAAGGATGATGAAGAACTCCACCATCAATAAGGGCACGGTTATGAGCCAATCAATGTAACGATAAACCGTCGGGGTCTCGCCGGTAGCCACCCAGACGTCGCGCATGTAAAAATAGTGCGTCGCAGCCACCAAAGTCACGAGACCAGAAATCGTTAGTGATGTCTTCCATTTCGGAGACACGCGTTGAATTTCCAGGAAGAAGAAGGCAGTAGCGGCAACCAATGCCATGGAGATGACCCAGAAGGACACCCCCACAAAATCGGATGATTTAAGATTGGCGGCACCCGTGGCAGCCATTGATTGAGCCGGCATTAAAAAGCACAGCGAGAAAAACGCAGCTGCTTTGAGTAACTTCGATTTTAACATATTTTTCATCATATTATTGGGTGGGTGTATTTCGACGAACAACTATGAATAAAATTCAAGTAAATTTATGTTAAACGACGCAAGAGCTATTTACGTAATTTTGCTTTAAGCCAGTTGACGGGCCGTGGCATTAGCTCCTGGGGGTTTTGCTCGTTGCGGATTTGCTGTCTTTGTCCAAACGCTTGAATCCCTGCATGGCCGAAAAAAATGCGATCCCAAATAGCACAAAAATGAAAGCAGCAAAATAGGAGACGTAGTCACTCATCTTTAGAAGCTCCTAGCAGTTTCAAATAGATCCCGAAAGCGAGAATAGAGGGAGCCCAGAGGCCAACGAAAATAGCATCAATTTTAGCCCCCTGCCAGTATAACAGTTTAGAAAAAATTATGGCCAAGAATGAAGCAAGAAAGAGTAATTTATCGGCAAAAGTGAACTTGGTAAGCATTTTTAGTATGGTTTGTAATATCTGTATCAACAATTGTTTTAGAGTCAAATGAGCGGGTCAATTGAGTGGGTTGGATATTACCCTAATTCATTTTAAGCAGGCTATCCGTTAAACACGCTTAGATTATGAAAAAATCAGAGCCGAGCATAAGTTCAACGATCCGGTAAAGCGGCAAGCTGGCCTTGGGGGTAAAGATTCTGACCAAAACGGCCCGCTGATAGGCAATCTCCAAGACCCTCAGGGCGCGGGCAAAAAAATCCGCTAAATTTTGCTATTTAGCGGATAAGAAAACTGGCGGGATGGACGAGACTCGAACTCGCGACCTTCTGCGTGACAGGCAGACGCTCTAACCAACTGAGCTACCACCCCGTAAATCGGGAAAGAGTC
>NEUY01000014.1 GCA_002304425.1 Opitutia bacterium Tous-C10FEB | reverse complement strand
CATGACGCGGTAATTTTCAGCGGACTTCCCAGAACCAGAATGGAAGCCGATGCTCACTCCGAATTTTACGCAGACATCCCACTGTCTCTTGATGAGGGCACGAAGCGCCGCGTTGTCGGGATACGGCATGTTCTTTTGAAAGCCAAAGGCGGGGGCGACGTAGTTAACCGGCATCCCGAGCACCTCGCAGAGCGCGAGCATGATGGCGGTCGTCTCGGGGGTAGTCAGCCCAGGTAATTCGTCAATCGACAGCTCGCGCAAATAGCGACGGCCGACATCACTCGTAAAAGCCGCCGCGCGGGCGGCGGCATAGCGCTCATCGCGGCGCTGCATCTTCTGCATTGGCGTCCAGACCGTCGCGAGGAGCTGGTTGAAAGCGGCCTCGTCCAGTTTCAAACCAGCGGCCGCGACGCGCGCGCGCGTCTTCGTGACGACATCGACTGGAATATCAGCGAGCTTGGCTGGCTGGTTGAGGGCGAGCTCCGGCGAAAGGTCGAAGGTGATGTAGCTGGCGAGCAAGCAGCCGCTCACAAGGGCGTCCTCCCGCGAGTCAAATTTGCCGCCAATGGGTTGGTGATCGGCGTTAAATGACCACGCGATCCGGCGATGATGGAAGCCGGTCTTAAGCTTAGAAAGCACGCAGCCGTGACTCATACCTTCAACGCTCTGGCCTTGGTGGCCCTCGGGAACGTTGGTGCCGATGAAGGGAAACGGCACGGAATCAAGCCGGCCCGAAAGCATGGCGTCCACGTCGTAGACCAGTTCACGCGGGATTGAATTCTGGTTAGCCGTGACCCCGAGCTCGAGCGCGCTCATCGCCCACTCCACCGCCGGCCAGTGCAAAGTGGTAAAACGCGCCCCCACTCCCAAAGTGCGCTGACCGAGCTGACCAGCGGTCGTAGGGAAGATCGTGGCCGCCGGATCATATTCCTGAATGAGATTTTTCAGGGTGAGTAAGTTGGCCCAAGTCGCAGGAAAATAGGTCGCGCCACCAGAGGCGAAACCATCAGCGAGCGGCGCGGTGGCCGCGGACAACTTCCAAGCGCAATCGCCCGCGGCATTCTCCACGAGGACGATCTCACCGGCCCGAGTCGCAAAGCGGCTCTTGGGATATTCAGCAATGCGCCCCGCCTGGAGGTCAGCGCGCAGCGCGGGCCAATCGAGGCAGCAATCAGGGCTGATGCACGGATTCTGCGCGATCCGCAGATTGTGCTGCAGGAGAAAGGCATTGATCGCAGACATGAAATAACGAGTTGAAGTCGGGAATTAAAATTGAAGGAACAGACAGCAGATGCGGCGACAAGCGCTTCAACTTAATCTGGAGGCTTAAGAGGCGCGGCGCAGCGGCGCTCAGATCGTCATCGCGTGATACCCGCCATCGACGATGAGCTCCTCCCCGGTGATGAACGAGCCAGCGGCATCACTGGCGAGGAGCAACGTCGCGCCGATCAGCTCGCGGGCCTCACCGAAACGTTTCATCGGGGTGTGGCCCATGATGTGCGTCACGCGCTCGGGCGTGAGCACCTTCTTGTTCTGCTCCGCGGGGAAAAAGCCCGGGACCAAGACATTCACCCGCACCTGGTGCGGCGCCCACTCGCGGGCGAGGTTGAGCGATAGATTATGCACGGCGCCCTTGGTGGCCGAGTAGGTGAAAACCCGCGACAACGGTACGACGCCCGACATGGAGCCAAGATTGATGATCGAGCCCCCCTGCCCTCGGCTGACGAGATATTTACCAAAAATCTGACAACCAAGAAAGACGCCCTTGAGATTGACCCGCACGATGCGATCGAACTCCTCTTCCGTAATATCAAAAAACGGCGTGGCTGAATTGATGCCCGCGCCGTTAACGACGATGTCGACTCGACCGCTTCGCGCCAACACCGCCGCCAGCAAGCCCTCGACCTCCGCCTTGCTCGTGGCTTCCGCCGCGTGAAACCACGCGCGGCCACCGGCGGCACTGATCTGCGCGATTCGCGCCGCCGCTTTTTCTGCATTACGGCCGACAATCACCACTTCGGCGCCCGCCCCAGCCAGGCCGGCCGCCATCGCGCCACACAGTTCACCGGTACCGCCGATGACGACGGCGACCTTGCCGGTGAGACCAAATAATTCGTTCAGGTAAGTGCTCATAGGTAATTAAGAATTCAAGGGATAAGCCCGAGCATAACGGGAACACCGTCGGCCGTATATATGATATTGCGAAAAAGAGTTTATATTTTGCGAATAGGCACTTTAAGTGACTGGACCCACCATGACCCCGCCCCGCCGCATCGCTGTCTATCTCTCGCTCGCGACGGAGCATGGTCGGGGCATTTTACGCGGGATCGCGAAATTTTTTCACCAACGCGCGGATGTCACCGTTTTAAAATTTACCGATCCCCTCTCATACGATCGCGCGGCGCTGCGCCGCCTGCGGTTGGCTGGCATCATCGCCCGAGTAGCTACTCGGCGCCATGAACGTGAATTAGCAGAGCTCAGTTGCCCCGTGGTAAATGTTTCGGGGCAAATCGCTACCCCCAGCCTGTCGCTCATCAATACCGATGACCTCCGAGTGGGGCAGTTGGCCTTAGGTCACTTGCACGGCCGCGGCTATCGGCACTTTGCCTATTGCGGCAATAATACTCACCTCGGCTCGATTTTGCGCTACCGTGGCTTGCGCGCGGAGGCGCGCAGCCGCGGAGTGGTCACCGCCATCCCACGACACATTTTACCCCAAGGTGATCAAAACTCGCCGTACCCCGATGCGACGCGTGCCCGCCTCGGCGCTTGGCTAAAAACCCTGCCACGGCCCGTGGGAATTCTCGGCTTCACCGATCGGGTTGCGCTCGAACTGGACGAGGCCTGCGCCCGTGGCGGGCTCCGCGTACCCGAGGACGTAGCCATTCTCGGCGTCGGTAATGATTTAGCCCGCATCGAATTCGCGCACGTGGCGCTTTCCAGTATTCAACTTAACACGCAACAAATTGGCTGGCTCGCCGCAGAAAAACTTTGGGCCCTCATGACCGAAGCACGCGTGATGCCCTCGGAAATTCTCGTCAGTCCCCAGAAAATAGTAACGCGGCTTTCCACTGATCGTTGGGCGGTGGACGATGAAATTGTCACCCTCGCGCTGGACTACCTCCGCGAGCATGTCGGCAACACTGTTTACGTTGAAGAGGTCGCCCGGGCGGCGGGCGTCACGCGCCGCGTGCTCGAGCTGCGCTTCCGCGCGGCGCTCGGCACCTCGGTTTACGCGGAAGCCCAACGGCTGCATTTTGAACGGGCGCTCGAGCTCATGCCGGAGTCGACCCTCACTCTGAGTGAGATTGCCGATGCCTCAGGATTTGAAAGTCCCTCTGTCTTCGCCTCCGCTTTCCGGCGGCGCTACCAGACCTCCCCCTCAGAGTATCGCCGCCGCTTAACCGGCCCGCGCTAAAATAGGATGCGCACGGAACCACCCAATTCGCGCGGTGATCCGACCCGCGCGTTGCTTGCCACGAGATCCTGCGCCAGCGCATTGCGCAAACTGAGCCCCAAGGTGCAGCGCCGCGGGCCCACCTTCCACGTGTAGCCGCCGGTGAGGGTAAGCAGCCCATAACTTGGCCAAGCGAGATAAGCATGCTTCGCATCCCCATAATTAGCCACGTAGGAACCGATATAACTGAAACTGACACTACTGCTAAATCCCGCCAGGCCCAGCGGTGGCAGATAACGCAATTGCACCGTCGCGGTGTCGACCGGCAGGCGCGTCAGTTGTTGCCCCACCTCAGGATCTAACGACGGCGACTTCGTGGTAATTGCCGCAAGATGCACCGCCCGCAGCGCCGCGGTCAGCCGGGGCGTAAGTTTATAACGGAGATCAACCCGCGCTCCAGTAAAACGCTCCTCGCCGGCCGCCACCAACTGGGGCTGCGTTTGGGCCGCGTCTAAAACGGGATCATCATAAAGCGGATTACGGCGAGCGATATGCTGATTATAGAGCACAAATAATGAAGCGGAGTAATCAACCTTGCCCGCGAGCGCCCGTCCCTTGAGCCCACCCTCATACCCTAGGGTTGTTTCATTGCGCTGAATTCTCCCCGTGCGGGCATCCACGGGCGTCGAGGGATCAAAGGCCGTACTAGCGCTGGCGAAGAGCAAGACGCGCCGAGGGATCCACTGATAATTTACGCCCGTGTGATAACTCAATTGTCCCGTGTGATCGCTGAGCTGAGGCCAGAGCGCATTTGGTTTATGATCCTGCACCGCTAAGTTTACTTGATCGAGCCGGAGCCCCGCTGTGACCACCGTCCGGCCACGATCAAAGGCCGCGCGATCGGTGAGTTCCCACGAAGTATAACGGGCGGCCTCCTGCCGATCGGTCAAGAGACGCGCGTAAAGATCGGGCGTATAGGCGGGGAAATAATAATCAGGGGCCGAGGGGTTAAAGGCGCGGACCGAGAGTGGCAGCGCCGCCCGATCAGCGAGACTCAACGCGCGATCTGCCCGATCATATTCACCCCAAGTCACCCCGACGTAGCTCAGTAATTTGTGCTCGATCCCTGCAGTGCGAAAACGGCCGGTAAATTCAACATGAGTGGCCAAGGCCTGCTGGCGCTGCTCGATGTGCCGCGGCTCGCGGGTGCCTTCAAATAAACCGGTCGCGAGCACCAACTGCGTTGCGGTGAACCGATCTTGATCAATGGCTCGCCACCAGCCCTGGACCGCAGCCCGCAACGCCCAAGTTCGATTGATTTGCCCTTCAAATTGCGCGCCAACCACGAGGCTTTGCCGCAAGATGCCCGCATCGGGTCCGTTATTATTAAAATGAGCCAAGGGTAAGTACGGCCCGAGCACCAACTGCCCCGCCGCCAATTTATATTCCGGAATGCCCGCGGTTGGGTTGCCGTCGTAGCGGCGGTAATCAACACTGATCAAGCTACTCGCCGCGCGCGTATGCTTGAGGGTCACGGCGCCACTCACCGTAAGATCATTTTCGCGCACAAATTCCTCGGGGCCAAGCTTGCGGGACCAATCAACTGCCCAGCGCTGCCAGATTTTTTTAGGCACCAGGGCGCCCGTCGACTCCCAGCTCGCCCGTTGGCGATTCTCCGTACTCGTCCCTGCCTCAAATTTATTGCGCTCCTTGGCGGACGGCCGGGTGGTCAAGAAATTCTGAATGCCGCCAGGGGCGGCACGACCCAACACCGGGACGAGCGGGCCTTGAATCACGATGATCTCATTAATGTTCAACGTTTCTAGAATACCCAGCTGCGCGAAGCCGTTGCGCAAAACTGGGGCAGGAAAACCGCGGAGGTTCAGCCGGGTTTCCCCGGCCGCCGTGGCGGCGGGCGACGCACTACTGATCCCAGCCAACTCGGCGGAGATTTCAGCGCCGAGTCCCTCCTCGCCGGTAAAATCGACCTCGGTCAGCTCATTAGAAAATGGCGCGCTGCGGAGTTCCTCCTCCACCGTCCCCATGCCGGTGGCATCAAACTGATCATCCCCCGCGTGCTCGATTACTAATAATTTTGGCAAGGTAACCGCGCGCTCCCCGACGTGCATGGCCGGCGTCTGCGCGATCCCCGCAATCCAGAGGGCACCCCAGAGCCCAGCCCAGCCCCCACATCGGCCGCGGGATCGGCCGAGAGTGTGTAAGAGGGAAAAGCGGTGCACAGGATATTTATTTATCCAACCCGCAGCGAAGGTCAGCACATAATTTGCGCCAAGCGATAATTTAACCTGCGCCCCAGCAGCGCCCCGGCCCATCAGGCTCTCTTTAGCTCAATCAGTTTAAATTTAGCGGCGCGGACGTGCATAATAATCCCCGCGGGTAAATAGGTCTGGGATCACTCCGCCAGTCGGACTGCCTCCAGCTTTGGCGACAGAATCTGCAAAACAAGTAAAGCGAGGAGGTAGGCGGAAGCCGCGATGGCGAAAAGCGGCACGTAGCCACCGGTGTTGATGATGAACCCGACCTTGGCGGCAAGCAGCGCGCCGCCGAGGCCACCAGCGAGGCCACCGATGCCGACCACGCTCCCCACCGCGCGGCGGGGAAACTGGTCGGAAACGGTCGTGAAGAGATTAGCGCTCCAGCCTTGGTGCGCCGCGGTAGCGAGGGCGATGAGGGCAATGGCGACCCAAAGGCTGCTGGTGATCGAAGCGAAGATGATGGGCACGACGGAGACGGCGCAGATGAACATGGTGATCTTGCGGGCCTTATTCACGCTCCAGCCGAGGCTGATAAATTTCGTGGCCAGCCAGCCGAAGAAGATGCTGCCGCCGTCCGAGACTAAATAAATAACAAGAAACGGGAGACCGACTTGCTTCAAATCTACCTTGGTCGTGAACTCGGGGTTACTGTTGAAGAAAGTGGGCAACCACGTCAGGTAGAACCACCAGATGGCATCGGTCATAAATTTCGGAATCGCGAACGCCCAAGTTGCGCGGTACCGGATCAGCTCGCGCCACTTAACTGGCTGCTCGGTGTCGAGCGCTCCGTCTTGCTGAATGTGAGCGAGCTCGGCGGGCGTGACCTTGGGGTGCTCATGAGGCTTGCGGTAATCGGCCAGCCACCAGAAGAGCACGAGGATGCCGACGGCGCCGGTGAGGATGAAACTGGCCCGCCAGCCCCACTGGGCGATGATCAGCGGCACGAAAATAGCGGTGAGGATGATGCCGACATTCGCGCCGGCGTTGAAGACGCCCGTGGCAAAGCTGCGCTCTTTTTTGGGGAACCACTCGGACACAGTTTTAATGGCGGCGGGAAAATTGCACGCCTCGCCAACCCCCAGCAGACCGCGCGCCCAGGCCATGCCGGGCACGGAACTCGCGAGGCCATGGCCGACGGCCGCGAAGCTCCAACCAGTGATACCAGCAGCATAGCCGCGGCGGATGCCGATGCGGTCGATCATATAGCCGGCCAGCAAGAAGCCGAAGGCGTAACAGTATTTGAAGATCGAATCCAAGAAGCTCATCTTCTCCCGGAACAGCGCCATGTCCGCCTCAGTCAGGGGCACTTCAAGCGGAATGCCCAGCATCTGGTGACGAAAGATGGGGTCTAGCATCGTAAACGAGAAAACATTCCGGTCGATGTAGTTGATGGTGGTGGCCATGAAGAGCACGGCGCAGATGCGCCAGCGGTATCGGCCGATCACGGGACTAGAGGGGGACGGAGCCATAGTGGTCATGAAGCGCAGGGGTTGAGGCGGACCTTGGACTTAATTGTTAGCGGGGCTGAGGGCAATTTGCACCGGCCAAGCCGCCCGAGCCGCCCAAGCGGCCACATAATCGTTCCAAGCCTGCGGGGTAGTGAATTCACCGGCCTTGGACCAGCCGGCCCCGGCATAATAGCGCAGCGGCTGACCGGTCGTGACCTTGGCGAGCAGCAGGTGATTACGCTCGTCCTCAGCCAAACCGAGGAACCCGGCGGGCACGATGACCGCCGTGCCGAGCGACCCGTTAGTTTTTTGGACGACCCACTGGGTGAAGCTCCCGTCTGCCGGCTTGGGCGTGAGGGTGACCTGCGGTTCCTGGCCTTTGTCGGTGGGGGTCTTATTCAGACCGATACCCACGGTGATTTCCTTTGCTCCGGTCACCGTGAAGGTGCTCTCAATCTGGTCTAGATTATGACCGGCATCGACCGTGAAGCGTTTGACCTCGGAAACCATCAAGCCTGCCGCGGGCCACGCCTCATAAGTTAATTCAAAAATTGCCCGGATCGGACCATTGGCGATCACCTTCCAAGATTTATAATTCCGGCTGACATATAACTGCTGATCAATCCAAACCCCCGTGCCGCCGCAGCCGCGGGAAGCCCCCACTTGGTACATGTCCATGCCTTCGCCCTCATCTTTATGATAGTGATCGTGGCCTTTATTGTACCAACGATCGACAATGGGATAGCTGACCCGCTTGCACCAAACATCGAGGCCGCTCGTGACTAACACTTCTTTATTAATGCCCGGCAGCGCAGGTGCCGCGAGTGCGGGTCCGTAGGTACGATGCCCAATCTTGTCATTCTCCCAGCCAAAATCATCGAGCCGCTCCGGCACGTAACGCGCAAAAACTTGCGCGGGAAACACAGGGGCAACCGTAGATATTTTTTCGATCGTGAAGGTGGCAGATTTTTCGCCCGCCGCAAAATCATGCTGGAAAATCAACTCCCCGTAAGCGACGCCCGCGCCACTGGGATCCTTAGCCTGAGGCGCAATATTCGTCACTTGATAAGGCAAGCTGCGACCGGTCGCATCCTTAACCGCGAGCTGCTGCAACAAGGCGCCGGGCAAGGCGCGCGCGACGTCGGCCCACGGCACCGTAATCGTTTCCGCAGGGCGCGCCGAAGGGAGTTGATGCGTGACGGTGACCGTCAGGGCACTCGCGGCGACCGCCAGCGTCATGGCCAAGATGAACGACGCGCCGCGACAGAATGTTTTTTTCATAGAAAATTAGCGCGCCAACCAACCCCCATCGACCGCCAGCGTGTGGCCATGCATATAATCCGCCGCCGGTGAGGCTAGAAAAACGACCGCTCCCGCCAAATCTGCCGGAGCCCCCCAGCGCGCGGCCGGAATGCGATCAAGAATAGACTGATTGCGAGCGGCATCAGCGCGAATGGCCGCCGTGTTGTCCGTGATCATATAACCCGGGGCGATGGCATTGACGTTAATGCCCAAGGGCGCGAGCTCGTTGGCCATGAGTTTAGTCAGACCATGCAGACCGCTTTTAGCCGCCGTGTAAGAAGCCACGCGCAGACCGCCTTGAAAAGAGAGCATGGAAGCGAGGTGGATAATTTTGCCCGTGCCTTTTCGCGCCACAAGCGCGCGCGCAAAATGCTGACTGAGTCGAAAGGCTCCGCTCAAATTAACATCGAGCACTTCCTGCCAATCCTGTTCGGTAAAATCAAGAAAGCCGGCGCGACGAATAATGCCGGCGTTGTTCACCAAAATATCCGCCCGCCCAAAAGCGGCCACCGCCGCGGCCATAATTTTAGCGGCCGCAGTCGGCGTCGCGACATCTGCTGTGACCGTGATACTCCGGCGGCCGAGCGCGGCGATGGATTTTTCCAGCGCAGCCATATCCCCGCGAGCGACGAGGACTAAATCAGCCCCCGCCTCAGCTAGGGCTTGCGCCATCGCCGCACCGAGACCGCGCGAGGCCCCAGTGACAATCGCCACTTTACCGTCGAGCCGAAAGCGATCGAGAATCGAGCTCATGAGTTAGCTCAGACTAGCCACCGGGGCCGGATCCATGTCGGCAAATTCCTGATTTTCCCCGCCCATGCCCCAGACAAAACTGTAGGCGGCAGTCCCGACGCCGCTGTGAATCGACCATGGCGGTGATAGGACCGCCTCGAGATCGCGTACGACTAAGTGACGAGTCGTAGCTGGCGCGCCCATGAAGTGGAAGACGGCCTGAGCCGCCGGCACTTGGAAATAACAATAAACCTCCGAGCGCCGCAGGTGAGTGTGGGGCGGCATCGTGTTCCACACACTGCCCGGCTCGAGTCGCGTGAAGCCCATGACCAATTGACAGGTCGGAAATGCGCCCGGATGAAAATATTTATAAATCGTGCGATCATTCGCCGTGGCAACAGCTCCAAGACGAGCGGGGGTCGCATCCTGCAAGGCCACGTGTCTGACCGGATAAACCGCATGGGCCGGATAAGAGAGGAAATAGAAACGAGCCGGCTGCTCAGCCGTGCGTGAAGCAAAAGAAACGCTCTTGGTCCCGCGCCCCAGATAAAGACCATCGAGCGAGGCGAGCGTCTGGACAACCCCATCGACGGTAATTGTGCCCGGTCCACCGAGATTGATCACGCCCGCTTCCCGTCGCTCGAGAAAAAAAGTGCTCCGCACCTCAGGAGGATTAGGTAGCTCGAGCGCCGTTGCACCCGGCACAATTGCCCCCACAATGGTGCGATCCGTCGTCCAATAATGGAAATTAGCCGCGCCGACCTGAAACAAATTGCTGAGGAGAAACTCGGCGCGCAATTCCTCCGTAGACAAGGTAGCGGCGATGCGCGCGGTACTAGTATCGTGAATATGCATAAATTATGCCACTCAACATAAGGCAAATAGGGCCGCCGGAAAGGATCCTTTTGCTTAACGCGATAACGCTGTCCGAGCCTAATCGCGGGTAGCGACGGCTCTTTTAGCGGCTAACCTCAGCAGAAATTTTAAAATGGGCGGACTCATTGCGCTGCGCGCGACCGCCCACTGAACGCTAATGAACTTGTAATCCAGATTTGATATTGCAGGGATGGCGCTACGGTAACTTTGCCCTGAGAGTCGTTGCACGAACACGCGCTGACGCCGATCAGGCCACCGACCGAACTCACTCCTTTTTGCCCATGGCCCTCGCCCCCTATCGCTCCCTCGCGCCGACCGGCCAAGCGCTCACCGCTGAGCAAGTGCGCGCCTTCGTCCAATCAGCCTGCCCGGCGGCCAACTATCGCGGCCAACGAATCGTCCTCATTATTCCCGATGCCACCCGCACCGCGCCCGTTGGCTTAATGTTCAAAACGCTTTTTAACCAGATTGCGGGCGTCGCCAAAAAATTCGACGTCATGCTCGCGCTCGGCACCCACCCCGCGATGACCGAGGCGGCGATCAATGAACGCGTGGAAATTACCGCCGCGGAACGCGCGTCTACCTATCAAAATGTAGAATTTATTAATCACGAATGGGACAACCCAGCGGCTCTGCGCGACCTCGGCTCAATCCCCGCCGAGGACATTAAGACTCTCTCCGGCGGCCTCTTCGCTATGGATGTGCCCGTGCACATCAACCGACGCCTTTTCGACTACGACCAAATCATTATTTGCGGTCCCGTCTTCCCCCACGAAGTTGTCGGTTTTTCTGGCGGCAATAAATATCTTTTCCCAGGAGTCGCGGGCCCCGGCATTTTAAATTTCTTCCATTGGCTCGGCGCCGTTGTCACCAACCCGATGATCATCGGCAATAAATGGACCGCCGTGCGCAAAGTAGTCGATCGCGCGGGCGCCATGGTCACCGTCCCCAAGCTCTGCTTTTGTTTAGTCGTACAGGGTCACGGCGAACTCGCGGGCCTCTTCGCGGGCACGCCGGAACAGGCCTGGGACGACGCCAGTGAACTTTCCCGCGAGCTGCACATCACCTATAAAGACCATCCCTTTCATACCGTGCTATCGTGCGCTCCGAAAATGTATGATGAGCTCTGGGTGGGCGGAAAGTGCATGTACAAACTCGAGCCCATCGTGGCGGACGGCGGGGAGTTGATCATTTACGCGCCGCACATCCACGAAATCTCCCTCGTCCACGGCCAGATGATCGAGCGCCTCGGCTACCACTGCGTGCAATATTTCCTCAAACAATGGGACAAATTTAAGGCTGAACCGTGGGGCACCATGGCTCACTCCACCCACGTGCATGGCATCGGGACCTACGATGAAAAGACCGGCCGCGAAACCCCGCGCGTTCGCGTTACCCTTGCCACCGGTATTTCCGAGGCGACGTGTAAAAAGATTAATCTCGGCTACCGCGATTGGCGCACGATTAACCCGGCCGACTACGCTAATCGCGAGGCCGAAGGAATTTTCTACGAACCCAAGGCCGGTGAACGCCTCTACCATCTGCGCCAGAAACCGAAGTGGGCAGGTGGAGCATGATATGACAGGCGCAAATATTGAGTAGCGCGCCCGCGCCTTGATGGTCGTGGACATAATTTTAATTCATCACCCCATTTTCGTGACTCACGCCCCCTTCCTTCCATGAACAAAACTGAAATCCTCGCTAAAATTAAGGCCGAAAAAGTCATCGCGCTCATTCGGGCCGATAGCCCAGCTAGTCTGCTCGACTGCGCCCGCGCGCTCTCGGCCGGTGGGCTCAATTGCTTGGAGCTCACCATGACCACTCCGGGCGCGCTTGAGCTGTGCGCCCAAGTTTCCCGCGAGCTGCCGCATATTCTACTCGGTCTGGGCACCGTGCTCGACGCGGCCACGGCTCGCGCCGGCATCGCCGCTGGCGCCAAATTTATTGTCACCCCCGCCGTGCGTCCCGCCGTCATCGCTGCCTGCAAGGAGCTGGGCGTGCCGGTCCTGGGTGGCGCGCTCACGCCGACCGAAGTTTATACCTCGTGGGAACTCGGCGTCGATGTCGTGAAAATTTTTCCCGCCGAATTTTTTGGCCCGGCTTATATTAAATCGGTGAAAGCCCCGTTCCCCCAGATCGAAGTCATGCCCACGGGCGGCGTTACGCCTGAGACCGTCGGTGAATTTCTCAAAGCCGGCGCCTTCGCCACTGCCGCCGGCAGCGCCCTCGTCTCAGCAGCCGCGCTTAAGGCCCGCGATTGGCCCGCGATCACGGCGCGCGCCCAGCAATTTGTCGCCGCCGCCGCTAAAGTTTAATGAGTAAACTATTGAGTGGTTCATTTATTTGCCGGCTCATCGCTGAAATTTTCTGATGCAAACTTCCTTTCGCTGGTACGGTCACTCCGATCGCATCCCACTCGTCTGGCTGCGCCAAATGATGCCGCGACCGCTCGTGGTGACTCATCTCGGACATGTTCCGCCGGGGGAAGTTTGGTCCCGCGAGGATTTACAACTGCTGCGCACGGAACTGACCGAACACGGACTGGGTCTGGGCCCGATTGAAAGTGTTTTTTGGACTGATGCGATGAAGCTCGGCCGCCCTGAGCGCGATGAGCACATCGAAAATTATATCAAAACCCTCGATCACCTCCGGGAGGTTTTCCCCGAGGAGCCCGAGATCATCATCACCTATAATCTCATGCCGCTTGATTGGGGGCGGACCGCCGTGGCCCATCTTCATGCGAACGGCACACGGGGCCTCGCCTATGATCACGCGGCGATGGACCGGATAGATTTATCGCGTGGACTTTTTTTACCGGGCTGGTCGAAACGTTACAGCGCCGAAGATTTTCGCGCACTGCAACAAGCCTACGCGGAATGTGGCGAAGAGGGCTTCTGGAAAAATGCCCGCTACGTCCTCGATGCCCTTGTGCCCGCCGCGGCCGCGCGGAGCATGCGCTTAGCTGCCCACCCCAATGATCCGCCCTGGGGTTATTTGGGTCTACCCGCGTACCTCGGCAATGCGGCGCAGATTCGGCGACTCCTCGCGCTACACCCGCACCGCGCGAATGCGCTGTGCTTCTGCACCGGCAGCTACGGCGCGGAGCCGAGTAACGATATCATTGGCATGATTCGTGAGTTTAAGGATTCCATTGCGTGGATGCATTTGCGCAGCGTTAAAACTACCGGTGAAAAACGCTTCCACGAAGCGGATCATGCCGATCCAACCGGTAACGTTAATTTACTCCAAGTCATGCGCACGCTCGTCGCCATCGGCTGGGATGGAATTTTTCGCTCTGACCACGGCCTCGAGCTGCTCCACGAAAGCGACACCGTCACGAACGGCTATCCCGCCATCGACCGCTACGTCGCCAACAAGATGCTCTGGGCCTACCAGCAAGCTTTGACCGCAGCTCCGTAAGCGCCGCCCGCCTCGTTCCAAACTTGGCTTTGGCCATGACTCCCTTACCAATCGTCCTCGCCTCACCGACTTTTACTCCCGTCTACCATGTCACTAAAAATTCGCCCCGCTAGTTCTTGCCGCTGGGATCAGCTTTCCCTCGGTGAAGTCATGCTTCGCCTCGATCCCGGCGAGGGCCGCGTTCGCACCGCCCGCGCGTTCACCGCTTGGGAGGGTGGCGGCGAATATAATACCTCCCGCGGTCTCCGGAAATGCTTTAATCTTAAGACCGCCGTCTGCACTGCCTTCGTCGACAATGAAGTCGGCCATCTCGTCGAAGATTTTATTATGCAAGGGGGCGTCGCCACCGATTTCATTAAGTGGCGTGAAGATGACGGCATTGGTCGGACCGTGCGCAACGGCCTTAATTTTACCGAGCGGGGCTTCGGCGTGCGCGGGGCGGTCGGGGTGCCCGATCGCGGCAACACCGCGGCCTCACAGCTTAAGCCAGGCGACTTCGACTGGGATGATATTTTTGGCCAGCAAGGCGTACGCTGGTTTCATACGGGGGGGATTTTTGCCGCGCTCTCTCCGTCAACTGCGGCCCTTACGGTCGAAGCGGTTAAGGCCGCGAATAAATACGGCACTATTGTCAGCTATGATCTAAATTACCGCCCTTCCCTCTGGAAATCGATTGGCGGTCTCCAGAAGGCGCAAGCGGTCAACCGCGAGATCGCTCGCTCTGTTGATGTGATGATCGGCAACGAAGAAGATTTCACCGCCTCACTTGGCTTCGCGGTAAAAGGAGCCGAAACGCTGGCGCACCTCGAGACCGCTGCCTTCAAGGCGATGATTAAAACGGCCGTGGCAGAATTTCCTAATTTTAAAGTGGCGGCCACCACCTTACGCCACGTGATCACTGCGACCAAAAATGATTGGGGCGCGATTCTTTATCACGACGGCAAATTCTATGACAGCCGCGCTTATCCTGGACTCGAAATTCTGGACCGCGTCGGCGGGGGCGACTCCTTTGCCTCCGGACTGCAATTTGGCTTTCTGGCTAAGAATGATCCGCAACTAGCCGTTGATTATGGCGCCGCGCACGGCGCTTTGGCCTCGACGACGCCGGGGGACACTTCGATGGCGACCCAGAAGGAAGTGGAGAAACTCATGCAGGGCGGTGGCGCCCGCGTAGTGCGGTAAAATTAGCCTGCTGACCGCCTGAGTCCGCGCGGACTCAGACTTCTTTTTCCCAGCCATCCGCCGGCGGATAAAAAATAACGAGCAGGATATTAATCGCGGCGAGCACCGCTAGACCCGCGACGGCATTCTGCGTCGAACGAGCGAGATGCTGCCAAGGATATTCCGTCTCCATAAAAGCCGGGATGAAATATTGCACGCTAACCGCCAGGCCTTTCGCGGCTACCCACGCGAGCGGCGCCGCCCAACGGAATCGCGGCCACTGCGCGGCCACCACGACAAAAAAGGCGATTTCTAGACTCAGGGCCATGAGGCTCGTCGAGACCGGCAAACCGGTCACCAGCAGGTTAATCACGGGAGTGACTAACCCCACGAGCAAGCCGATGAACGGGCCCCGAAAATAAACTGCCACAAAAGTTGTCCAAAATACGGGCAACAGATAAACGCCCAGTGGTCGATGCCCTGACCACGGCAGCAGGTGAACTAAAAATGGGACGAGCCCGGCAACGGCCAACAAGATGGTGGTTTCACGCCACCCGGCGCGGGATAAAATAAAAGCGGGCCGAACCGTGTTACTCATAGTCGTCCACGCTAAGGCGCCACCCGCAGCAGCGGAAGCCGAAATTAGCGCTCAAGTCAGGCGAGCCCAGCGCCAGGGTGAGCGCCCGGCCGCGCCTTGGCCCCACAACTTAGCGCTGGATGCGAGCGGAGCCACCTTGGGCAAAAGCGCGCACCTGCTCCACCGTCGCCATGCTGGTATCCCCAGGGAACGTAGTGAGCAGCGCTCCATGCGCCCAGCCAAGATTAACGGACTCTTGTTCGGAGGCGCCGGTCAATAATCCATAAATAAAGCCGGCCGCATAACCGTCGCCCCCGCCAACTCGGTCGACGACATCAAGCTCGCACATCGGGGATTGATAAGTTTGGCCCTTGATCCAAGCGACCGCGCCCCACGTATGGCGATTCGTAGAATGCACTTCGCGCAAGGTGGTGGCCACGGCTTTAACCTTCGGAAATTTCTTCACGGCTTTATCGATGACCGCATAAAAAGCGGAAGGGTCGAGCTTCCCCTTGCTCTCCACATCCTGCCCCTCAATGCCGAGGCCCTTCTGTAAGTCTTCTTCATTGCCCACGAGGACATCGACGTGTTCGACGATCCGGCCCAGCACATTGAGCGCCTTGGTCTGGCCACCCCAGATATCCCACAATTTCTGGCGGTAATTTAAATCAAAGGAGGTCACCGCGCCCGCGGCCTTGGCCGCTTGCATCGCCTCGACGATCAACTCGCCCGTGGTGTCCGAGAGCGCTGCAAAAATGCCCCCGCTGTGAAACCAGCGGACCCCACCCCCAAAGATTTCTGCCCAATTGAAATCACCCGCCTTGAGCTGGGCGGCCGCTTCATTGCTACGATTATAAAAAACGACCGGGCCGCGCACGCCCTGTCCCCGATCAGAATACACGGTGGCCATGTTGGGGCCGCGGACGCCGTCGTGTTTAAATTTTTTGTAAAAAGGGGTTACCCCCATCGCGCGCACGCGCTCCGCAATCAAATCACCCACCGGATAATCAACCATGGCCGAGGCGACGCCCGTCTTGAGGCGAAAACAATCAGAGAGATTGGCGGCGACGTTAAATTCCCCGCCGCTCACGTGAATATCGCAGTGCTGTGCCTTGCGAAAGGGCATGATGCCCGGATCGAGGCGGTGCACGAGGGCGCCCAGGGAAAGAAAATCGAGCGTACCGGTGGGACGAATAGCGAGGGGGTTAGCCATATTAATAAAATTTGCGGATTTTTTAAATCAGCTCGGCCGCAGACCGAACGCAATATTTAATCAAGCGATGACGGCAGCGAGCGGGCGCTTTATGGACGGGGGGGCGCTTGAGCGGCGAGTTTTTTACCGCCGCGCAACGCTTATGGCGTTAACTGCCTAGCGGATCGAGCCGATGGCTTAAATCTTGTCCGCGCCCGGACCCGCCCTACTTTCCGCTCGACGCCCGGCCTGCCCTCCCGTGTTTACCACCAGCCACTCCTTCCCCCGCCGCACCGCGGCCTTTGCTTTAGTCGAGGGAAGGATGGCGCGGGCCGGACCCACCGACTTAACCACTCCTCTCGCTCGCTCGTTTGTAATATAATATATTACAAACGAGCGGAGAGTGGAGCGGCGGGGAGCTCGCGTTGTAATTGGGCGAGAAAATCCCGCAGGTAGACCGTGCGGGTTTGCGCCGCGCACCGACCGCTCGCGGTTTGCATCGTATGCTCTAGTTGGAGCAACTTCGCATAAAAATGATCAACCGTGGCGGCGCGGTCGTCCGGCTCGCGGTTCGCACAAAAAGGATCCTCCGCCGTGTAGAGTGGCCGGCCCATCGCCCCACCCAGCATCAAGCAACGCGCCAACCCGATGGCGCCAAGCGCCTCGAGGCGATCAGCATCTTGGACAATTTTTGCCTCGAGCGTCCGCGGAATAATGCCCGCACTAAAACTGTGGGCCTCGATGGCGTGCGCGATGTCCGCCAGAAAAACTGCGGGATAATGCCACTCGCGCAACCAAGTCACGGCTTGCTGCGCGGCAAGCTGCGAAGCAATGGGGCGCTGGGGGGAATCTTTTGGCACCGTCACACAATCATGCAGCCACGCGGCTGGCAGAATCACCTCAACGCACGCCGACTCACTCGCAGCCAACATTTGGGCGTTGGCCACCACTCGGCGAACGTGCGCCAGATCGTGCGCGACATCACCACCTTGCGCCGCGAGGGCCGTGATACAGCGCTCTTCCCATTTAGAAAAATCAACCACCATAGGATGAGCAAAAGCTTCGCTCCTCTACGCACAACTAGAATTACCGAGAGCCCTAACGGCTAGGTTACTTTCTTGGACCAGCCACTCCCCTTGGCTCGAGCGCAAGCCAAACCGACCCCACCACCCAACTGGGTTTAGGGGTGAGCACCAGCAGGAGCCCCGGAGCCTAAATTTACGGACGGGCGGGAGTTTTTACCCCAACCGCTGGTAGTATTTTTACCCGCGAAGCTCGGTCAGCACCGAGATAAACTTTAGCGAGGTCGCTTAATTCTACCGCGGTAATAGCCTCAAGATCGGGCAAACGTGTGCGCGCCCACTCTAAGGCCTCAGGCTTCTCTTGCGCGCGGGCCAGCACCGTGCCGCCCCAATAACCATTGGTCCGCAAGGACTCTTTCACCGCTGTGAGCGCGGGCTGACGCGCCCGATTGAGCTCTTCAGGTGTCACCCCGCGCTGCGCAAGATCATCCCCAAGAGCAATAATCACTGCCGTAATTTTATCCGCCAATGCCGGATCGACCACGCAGCCGGCCTGGATGTAACCGTAGCCCGGGAAGGTGTCGCTGGTGTTGCTGCCGGCATTCGGGCTGTAGGTGCCGCCAATTTCCTCGCGCACTTTCACGCGCAAGCGGTCGTTGAGCACGCTGGCCAGCAGATTAAGCCGGCGGGCGCGCTTGACGTCAAAGCCATCGGTCGTCGGCCAATAGATGACCACATTACCCTTGGGGATTTCGGACGCGATGGTGTAGCTCTGAGTGAAGGGCGTCGCGGGGAAGGAGATTTTTTTCAACGCGTCGAGCGCGGGCTTGGGCGCGCGGGGTGGGAGCGCGCCGAGCGTTTGCGCTACGGCGGCAATGGCGGCCTCGATCTCAAGGTCGCCCACGAGCGAGACCTCGAGAGCACCATGCGCCAGCTGCGCCGCGAGCCAGGCCTTGGCCTCGACGAGATTGCGGGACATCATGACTTCCTTGGCCGGCAGGCCGAAGCGCGGATCGCCATTGGCGAGCAAATTGGCCACCTTGGTGGCCATCGGACCATTGGCCGTGTGCTCAAATCCGAGATACATTTGCTCCATGCTTTTCTGCGCCTGCCGCAGCGCTTCCGGGCGCCAGCCGGCGTCCGTGAGCAGGGCGGCCAGGAGCTGCAGCTGCAGGCTAAGGTCGCCAGAGGTGGTGCCGCCGGTGAAGTTAAAGGCATCAGTGCCCGGCTGGAACTGCACACTGACATTTTTGCCGGCGAACAGCCGGCGCATTTCATCCGCGCTATGCTGGCTCAGACCGCCAGCGCCAAACGTGCCGCCGGCGAGCGCCGCTAGACCGCGCTGACCGGCCGGTTCAGTGATGGTGCCGCTGCCCACGCGCACCCCCGTGCGGATACGGCCGGCCTCGAAGTCGGTTTTCTTGAGGTTTAATTTTACGCCGTTGGCAAAACTCACCAGCTCCACGTCGAGATCAGCGACCCGCGTGCGCTGCACCACTTTTCCCGGAGCGCCCCACTGCGCGTAAGCCCAAACGGACTCGGCCTGCGCGGTCGGTGCCGCGACGGGGGTAGCGCGGGATTTTTCAAAGGCCCCCGCAATCGTCGCATTGGCAGCGCCGGGAATGAGGACATTGCCCGTCACCATCACGAAGAGACCGGGCGCCGCGAAGGCGCGCCGGAGCGCGGCTTGGCAATCGGCCAAGGAGACGCGGTCGAGAGCCGGCTGATAAAGGGCGCGCTCAGCGACGGGATGGGTAAAGACTTCCTGATCGAAGAGGCCGCCGAGGATTTCGTCAGCCAAGGCATGAGATTGGCGCGTGGCCGCGGTCTTGACCGCTTGATCAAGGCCGTTGGTAAACGTGGCGACGATCTCCTTCAGCTCGCTGGGCTGGAAGCCGTGCTCGAGCGCGCGGCGCAATTCTTGCTCGCCGACGGCCAGGGCCGCAGGCCACTGCTCGGGTTTGCAGGTGAGTTCGATGCTCGCTTCGCGTATGAAACGATACGCATTAGAGACGCTGGCCCGGGCCGCACTGAAGGGAGCGCCGTCCTTCTTGACGAGTTCGCTGAACCGGCGGTTGAGGATCGCCAGCGCAATCTGCCGCGGGAGTTCCTTAACTCGATTCGCGGCGGTGTCGGGTTCATCGACAAATGGCGTCAATTTGGTCATACTCACTTCAGTCGAGGACGCTTCTGGTTCCGCATGAAAATGGGCCCGAACGCCGTCGAATTGCGGCACTACACCCAGTGTCGGCGCAGGGGCCGCGGGGGCACGAGCCACCAGAGGCGTGAACGCGGCAATGATCAGTTGCTCGACGACCGCTGGGTCAAAATCACCAACTGCCACGATCCCGATTTTCTCTGGGCGATACCACGTGTCCCAAAACTCGGTGAAGCGCGCCCGCGGCGCCTGTTCGATAACCTCGGGCAGGCCGATGGGGAGCCGCTTGGGCAGGCGCGTGTCGCCCAGCATAAATTCGAACTGCGCAATGAAGGTGCGGTAGCCCACATTGTCGCGGGTGCGCTTCTCGCTCATGATAATGCCCCGCTCTTTATTAATTTCTGCATCGAGGAGCAACAGGCCGCTCGCGTAATCGGTCAACACCCGCAACCCCTCTGATAAGGTCGCACCATCCGTGTGGGGCAGCTCCAGCAAATATTGCGTGCGATCAAGCCCCGTGGACGCATTCGTGTCGCCCCCAAAGCTCATACCCATGCGCTGGAAAAATTCCACGAGCGTGCCCGGCGCATAGTGCTTGCTACCATTGAAGGCCATGTGCTCGAGAAAATGTGCGACGCCGCGTTGATCTTCATTCTCCATCAGCGAGCCGGCCTCGACGAGTAAGCGCAGCGAGGCACGGCCCCGCGGTTCCTGGTTGGGGTAGATGACGTACCGCACCCCATTCGGGAGCGTGCCAAAATGCGCCGCCGGATCAACCGGCAGATCGCTCGTCGCTTGCGCAAAAGGTCGCGCGGGAGTGGCGGCGACCAGCACCGATAGCCCCAATTGAAAAGCAACGAGGAGCGATAATTTAATTTTCATAGAATATATCAACCAGAGGGAATTGTTACGCAAATTGAGGCAGAAAACAAATTCAACCAGCACACCCGGCTTACGCTGGCTCGCGCAAGGCCGCGATCAGCCGCATCCAAACAGTGGCCGGCACGGCTGATCGGTGATGAGGAACGTTTAAAATTAACCGGCCCATTCAGCGCATAGACTCGCGCTTTTTTAGATCCTCGGCGCCCTTGGCGATGAGAGCGGGATCAACCTTGATTCCAGCCTTCGCCAGCGCGGCATCGAGAATGGACTCGCCCTTGAGGTAGCCGGTGACGAGCGCAGCGACTTTGCCGTCACGATCGATGATGAACTGCTGCGGAATGCCGCCGACCCCGTAGAGTTTATGCGAGGCCCGATTAGGCCCGCGCTCCTGCGGATCATGCGAAAAATTAATATCGGGATACTGTGCCTGATTCCGCTTCACCCAAGTATCGAATTTCTTGCGATCATCGGAAGTGCAGGAAGCCAACACCACGACTCCTTGATTTTTGTAATGAGCCGCCACTTCCTGGGTATGCGGCATCGAAGCGATACAGGGTCCGCACCAAGTAGCCCAAAAATCAAGAATGACGACCTTGCCGCGATAATCAGAAATCTTCACGGCTTTGCCCGTGGCGTCGGTGGCGATAAAATCAGGGGCCGCGGCACCAATTTTCAGCATCGGCACCTTGGCCTCCGGCGGCTTCTCCTTGGTTTCCTCCGCGGAGAAGATCTTCTTTGGCCTATCTTCCGGCTTTAGCTTCACCCCCGCGCGGAGAAGCAAATTGCCGAGTGATTCGGCGCTCTGCGGGCCACTGCCCACATAGAAACCGAGGAATTTGCCTTGGGCGTCGATGACAACATTGTTCGGGACCGGCGCCATGGCGCCGCCGGAGAACGCCATGGGGATGACCTTGCTGTAGTGCGCGCGATTGGCCGCCGAGAAAGCTTTTTTATCCTCAGCGGTCATTTCATCCATGGACTCTTTGGCCGGCTTCGGCGCCGCCCCGGCCGGGTCGAACAGCACCGGATAGGCCAGCTTGGCCGCCGCGGGTGCATGATATTTATCAAAGTCAGCGCGTGAGCCATAAGCGGCGAGCTCGACAAACAGGACGCCCTGATCGGCATAGCGGCGGGCCCAAGCATCTTGAAAAGCCACCACATCGTCAGGCCGAGCGCCCCGCGCCGAGCAGACCATCAACACCACCGTCTTGCCCTGAGTGAGCTCAGAAAATTTGACCGCAGAGCCATCAACAGCCTGCGCGGTAAAATCTGGCACCGGCAAACCTCGCTGCAGCTTAGCAAAACCTTCACGGAATTTTGGCTTGGGATTTTTTTTCTCCTCCTCAATCGCGACCAGACGGTCGGCCGCATCCTCGGCCGCAGCCGCGAGCTGCCGTTCACCCGCCGTGACACGCGCGGCCTCAACCTTGACGCCCGCCTTGGCTAGCGCCGCTTCCGTGCGCGCATCTTCTTCTCCGCCGTTGCCGACGATCGTTGCCGTGATGACGCCATCGCGGCCGATGACAAACTGCGTGGGAATACCAGTAACGCCGTAGAGCTTGCTCGAAGCGCGCTGCTCAAACGTGGCCGAGCCGCGCTCATGTGCATCAAAAACAAACTGCAGTTTGGGGTATTTTGCTTGGTTCGCAGGTATCCACTTCTTGAACATAGCAATGGTGTCGCTTGTACCGGAAGCCACCACGACGACGTCTTGATCAGCATATTTGGTGGCAATGGCATTGGTGTGCGGCATCGAGGCAATGCACGGCCCGCACCACGTGGCCCAGAAATCGAGAATGACGACTTTGCCCTTGAAGGACGAGAGGCGGACCTCCTGGTCGTGAATGTCATGCATCACGAAATCCGGCGCGACCGCGCCAGCGGCGAGCGTAGCGATTGGTTGGTTAACCGACTTGGCCATTTGCATCTGAGCGAGAGCCAGAGTGGCAACGCAGCTTAAAACACCACCGATGAGTAAATGGATTAATTTCATGATAGAGGGAAAAAGAGTTAAACGATGTAAAAAATTTACTTGGCCACCGCGGCCGGTGTGACCGCTGGCTTGGCCGTGTAGCCAGCTGGGAAGAAGATCTTTGGCTTATCCTCATATGCCAGCTCGACGCCAGCGATCATGAGTAAATTAGCCAAGCCGTCGTGCGTGGCTTCGCTGTAGCCGACATAGGACCCGACCAGCTTGCCCGCGGAATTGATGACGAGTGTCGTCGGCAGCGGCGTGACCGCGCCGCGCGTCAGCTGCATCATGATCGTCTTACGCATTGCCTCTTTGTCCCCTGAGGGTGGTTTACCGACCGGATCAAAGACGGTAGCGAAAGTATATTTATTTTTATTTTCGATTAGCCACTGGTCATAGTTCGCGCGGGTGTCGAAACCACAGACCCCGAGAATAACTACGTCCTTAGACCCATACTTGCGGTGGATCTCTTCGTAGTGCGGCATGGCCTTTTGACACGGCCCGCACCAGGTGGCCCAGAAATCAAGAATGACCGTCTTGCCTTTAGCGTAGTCAGAAAATTTGGCCTCTTTGCCTTCAGGAGTGAGCACGGTGAAATCGGGCACCAATTCGCCCGCTTTGAGTTTGCCGTAGCTTTCGTAGAAGGGAGCCTTGGGTTTCTTGATTGCTGCCGCCGTGCTCGCGGCGCGGGCTTGTTCCTGCTTACCCACCTGCTCCTTGCCCTGCGCCAGAATCGCATCACTCACTTTCACCCCCGCGGCGGCCAGCGCAAATTCGGTCCGAGCATCCCCCGCTCCGCCATTACCCACCACCACGCCGGTGATCTTACCATCGCGGCCGATCACAAACTGCGTCGGAATGCCCACCACATGATAGAGCTTCGCGGAAGCGCGTTCTTCAAAATTGAGCGATTCGCGTTCGTTCAGATCGTACGCAAAGCGAATGTCAGGATATTTCGCCTGATTCTTAGGAATCCATTCCTGGAATTTCGCAATCGAGTCGCTCGTTCCAGCGCCCAGTACAATGACATCCTGGTCTTTATATTTCGCGGCGATCTCCTGGGTATGCGGAAACGAGCTAATGCACGGTCCACACCAAGTGGCCCAAAAATCGAGGATCACTACCTTGCCTTTAAAATCGGAAAGGCGGACATCCTTGCCCGCGACATCCTTCATTAGAAAATCGGGGGCGATTGCGCCGACGGCGAGCAGCGCGGCCTTCGGTGCCGCGGCCGGATTATTAGGCATGGGTATGATCGTAGCGGCAGCCATCACCCCACCGGAGGCAACCGCGGCCGGTTGATCGCGCGCCGCAAAAATTTCGGCCATAACTTTATCCGCCGCCACCTTATCTTCGGCGGTGAGCTTAAGATCAGCGACCTGCAAACTTGCGCGTATCCAGCCGGCAATCTTCGGGCCCATACCAATTAGGCCGCCGCGAAAATAGCCGCCGGCATTCACCACCATGAACGCGGGATACATGCCGATGCCAAATTTCATATAGGAAAGGGACTCCATGACAGCCTTCCCTGCTGGATCCCAAGCGACGGTGTAACCCAAGCCGGCCGCATTAGCTTTTGCCCAGGTGTCGAATTCAGCGCGGTCGGTGGCGACGTTGATGGCCCAAACCGCTAAACCCTGGTCTTTGTAGTTGGCGGCGAGCTTAGCAAAATCTTCGTTAGGCGAACGCGCTCCGGTCCAGAAGGAAATCAACACCGGCCTGCCCTTGAAGGACGAGAGTTTCACTTCCATGCCGTCCACGCCGATCGCGGCGAAATCGGCCACCGCATCGTCAAATTTAAGTGAGCCTAACCGAATGGTTGGCGGGCGCGCGGCTGTGCCTTTAGCACTGGCAGGAATAGCCCCAATCGGCATCGCCGCCGTCTTGCCTATCATGGGAATGGACTGACGCTCACGTTTTTCCTCCGGTGGTAAATGCGAGGTATCAACCGGCACGCCACCCTTGGCGAGCAGGCGCGTGACGTGCGGGTTTTCGCCCGGGCCACCGCCGGAGGTGGAGCCGACCACCTTCCCGTCTTTATCGATCAGGAAAAGCGTGGGGAAGCCACTGACACCATACTGAGTATTAAAAACCGATTTAGCCCAACCGTCCTTGCCGGCCGGATCATGCGCGGTGAGAAATTTATATTTAGCGGCGTTGCGCTTCACCCAGCCATCATAATTGGCGCGCGAGTCATCGGCGCAGACCGCTAGGATCACGAGACCGTCTTTCGCATGCTGCTCGGCTAGTGCGCTGTTATGGGGCATGGAAGCCACGCACGGCCCGCACCAGGTGGCCCAAATATCAATTAAGACGGTCCGGCCGCGAAAATCAGAGAGCTTGATCGCTTGGCCATCGGGGCCCACGACGGTAAAATCAGGGGCGAGCTCGCCCACCTTTGGTCCAACGTGATGAACGCTCGGCGCAGAAGTCGGCACGATCGCCGGCTCCGCGCCTGCCGGCATCACCGTTAAACAAAAAATGCTAAGCGCAACTGACCAGAGAGATTTTTTCATAAATAAAACAAAACAGACACGCCGCCATGCGCAGAGTTCCATGGCGGCGCGTAAAACCAATCCGAGGAGGATTAAAGCGGCAGAATGAAGGCGAACTCGTAACTGCGGCCGAGAATAAACTGACTATGCAAGCCGGCATTAAAACCCCAGACGGTGTCGGAGAACGGCGGCTCTTGATCGAACACGTTATTTACGCCCAACGTGACGCGCAGACCCTTGCCATAACTGCGCCACAGACCTTTGCGGAATTCATAGCCGCCACGGAGATCAAGTTTGGTAATCGAAGGCGTAGGAAAAAAGGTTACCGCGGTGCTATTGGCCACCAAGTTACTTCCCGCGCTGTTGACCGTGAATCCATCCAGATAGGAAACAAAGGCCGAGGCATTCCAATCCCCTTTACTCCAGAACACGGCGGCGTTGATGCGCCACTTGGGTGGAGCGGCCGTGTCATCTTCGAGAATAACCGCCGGCTGACCCGGGGCCAATTGACGCGTAGCCTCCAGCGTACGACTGGCCGCCAGATTCAAGCGCCAACGACCCAATTGCTCCCCAGGCAGACGATAGTCGGCCACAAAATCCATACTCCGATTCACCACTTGGCCGAAGTTGACGAAGATGCGACTGATCGCCGTGATTTGTCCGGGCTGATTAAGTGCGGTATCCGCCGGCGTGGCCGCGGCCCGCGTGATGCGATCAGTGAAGAGCGCCTCATTGTTGATGATCGACTGGGCGGTGATCAACTGCAGCACATCTCTCTGCACGGTATCATAATAATTAACCTGTAAACTGAGCCCCTTAACCCAAGAGGGCTCATAGACGATGCCCGCAAACGTGTTTTCCGAAAGTTCGGGCCGAGGATTTAAATTAGAGCCCCGTGATTCTACGATACCTGTCGTCGATGTTGGCGTGCGCCGAGGATCGAGCAAGGTTGAGGTCACGATTGATGGCGCGACCATGTACTCCGTAATGCCAGGGGCGCGGAAGCCCTCACTCCAATTTGCACGGACTAACAACGACTGCACGGGAGTCCAAGATACTCCATACTTCGGCACCGTTTTGGAGAAGCGGCCGTTGTCTTCATAACGTTCCGCCAGATTTAAATCTAAACGACGCAGCAGCGGCTGCGCATTGGGCTTGCCTACGATTGGCACACTCAACTCGGCAAACATGGCCTTCGTGGTTTGCTCGCCGGTGACAGTGGTCATCGTCGCGACGGGAATCAGCACGGAAGAATAATTGACCGCGGTGCTCTGCATCTCGCCCTTCAAATTAGAACCACCGAAAGCCATTTTCATCGAGCCGCCCCAGAGGTCGACCAGATTACCGTTGGCGGAAAAATCTAATCCCATCTGCTTGGAAACTGAGGCCAGCGACGGATAAAGCGCGAGCGTCTCGAGCAAGGCCGCTTGGGAAGGTGCCCCGGGGGCACTGGAATCAATAAAGGGATTAAAGCGCTGGGCCGGATCAGCGGCGATCAACAGTGCGGCGAACGGCGCCGGATTAAAATTACGCGAGATCTGCCGAACTTTTTGCTCTTCCCAATTGGTGCCGAGTTCCCATTCCCACGTCTGGCCAAACTTACCCCTCAAGCCAGCCGTAATGGCATCGGCTAAAGTCCGCACGCGCTGGGATTGCGCACCCCACTCGGGGAGAATCATGCCGATCGTTACATTTTGATTAAATGGATTGTAGGCTGCCGGTAAAGTTACCGCAGAACCGAAACCACCGGTAATCGAATTCGCCCCGGGTTGCGCCGTATAAAAACTGCGCGTCTCGCTGGTGCGGAGACTGGTGAAAACATCCAAATGATCGTTGACGCGGTAATTAAAATTACCGCTCAAACCCTTCCGCTTTGATTCAGGAATCAAGGCGAGAAATTCCGCCGTGTTGGCCCGGCGCTGCTGCGAAGCATTCACCAACGTGGCGCCGGGGGCCGGCGTTAGCACCGTCTGAAATTGCGCCAAGGTTGGGGTGCTCGTAGCCCCGACCGGAACCATGACAACCCGCACCCCAGGGAGGGCATTAAAATTTCCGGAGACAGTCCCGCCGGATGCTTGGATTACAGCTGGAAAACCCCAATTAAGCCGCCAATCGACGCCGTATTTAGGCAAGCCGGTTGCCGTCAGCGTGCCCGCCTGAATGCCGGTGTGATTTTGGTTTTTAGAGAAAGAACGCTGAGAAGCTTTGAGTTCTTCTCGGTCATAATACTCGATCGCCACGGAGCCGCTCAATTTTCCATAAGAAAATCCACTAATGACGGAAACATTCCGCTCCGCGCCGCCACCATGCTGGGAGACTTTATAGCCGCCTGATAATTCGGTGCCGGTGAAATTCTTTTTGAGGATGATGTTGATAACACCCGCCACCGCATCAGCGCCATAAATAGCCGAGGCTCCATCAGTGATGACCTCAATGCGATCAACCATGCCTAACGGAATGGTATTCAAATCAACGAAACCCTGCCGCGTGTCCGTCGAGCGATTGCCGTTACCGGATTGCGCCGCCCGCCGGCCGTCAACCAACACGAGGGTCGAGCCAGAACCAAGGCCGCGCAAGCTGACTCCCGAAACGCCCGTCTGCCCCGGAGGAGCGGCCGAAGAGCCTAAGACCAAATTGAATGCCGGATTGCTCGTCTCAGTACGTTGGCCGAATTCAGGGTTCAACTCATTCGGCGCGCTCCCGCGACCAGAGGCAATACCCGCATACGTTTGCGGGATTTGATTAAGAAAATCTGACAACGTCATCGAGCCAGTAGCCCGAATATATTCTTTATCATATGAACTAACGGGGGAAGGGCCGGCGGTCTCGGTTTGCCGAATGCGGGAACCGAGGACCGAATAAGTATCAAGCTTAAGGGCGCCGGTTTCACTTTTTGTAACCTTGGCCGTTGGGACCATCGTTTGACGGTTCTCGGTATTTTTTTCGCGAGCTGGATTAAGGCGCAACCCCAGGGCTCCAGTTTTCTCGTCCTCAATGACGACCAACCCCGTGCCCGCCACCATCTGTTCCAACGCTTGTCGCGGCGTCATGTCCCCGGCCACCGCATGGGTACTGATGCCGGCCACCGCGTCCGTGGGCACCAAGACCTCGCTGCCTGATTGGCGGGAAAAATCTTTAATCGCGGCGGTCGCGGGAGCAGCAGAGATGCTAAAAATCTTAACCTCAGCTGCAGGCGACACTAGTGTTAACGCCAGAGCGCACAGCGCTGCTAGCGCGTAATGATTTCGTAGACGGGGAAACGAGATTACTGGGGTCATGGTGTGTTATTATTGGCCCCCCACAGAATGTGGACGACCGAGTTGAGTGAAGGTTAACTAAAATTTTAGCCTTAGTTGTTGAGCAAAGGTAACAAACATACCCCGGCCTAATCGGTCGCAAATATTTTTTTAAATATGACAGGGGTAAGCATTCGGCTGTAAAAATCTTCCAAGGGAGGACCGCAGGGGTTACTTACACCACGTCCCAGCCGGCAAAATCTGTTACAATTATTTTTGCCGCCCTTGGGTGCACAAGTTCAGGGCGCACGCCGCAATAGAA
>NEUY01000013.1 GCA_002304425.1 Opitutia bacterium Tous-C10FEB | reverse complement strand
AACGCGAAGCTGGCCCTGGTGCCGATCCTCAATCTCTCGCTGGTGTGCAAAGAGATGCTCTCGGGCGTGTGGCACTGGGACTATATCGCTTTGATCTTCGGCTCCTCGTGCGTTTATGCGGCCATCGCTCTCGGCTTTGCGGTCAAGATGTTCAATCGCGAAGACGTCATGTTCCGCGCTTAGCCGCCGCGCTCGGGCGGGACTATTCTTTTTCTAACTCGGTCAACCGGCTGGCGGCGGATTCCCACGCCGTGGTTGCCGCTTGGAGTTGGTCGACGAGCACGCTGAGTTCGCGGTTTAAATGCTGAGCCTTGCCCGGTGAGTTATATGTTTCGGGGGCCTCAAGTTCAGCGGTTAATTCATTTTGCTTGGTCTCGAGTTGGGAAACTTTTTCTTCCAGGTGGCCCACTTCCGTGCGGAGTTTTTTTACATCAGCTGGGTTAGCCTTCTTCGGGGCAGCTGGTTTTGGGGCTGCCTCGCTGGCCTGTTTCGGGCGCGCATCAGTGAAGCCGGCGGTGAGGGCGGCGCGGGCGTTGCTGGCTTTGGATTTCTCCAAGTAATAATCGTAGTTACCAGAATAAGGAGTGAGCCGACCGCTGTGTACGTGGAGCACAGTTTGCGCTAGTTGGCGGATAAAATAGACGTCGTGGCTGATGAAAATAAACGTGCCCTCGTAATTTTTGAGCGCATTGACCAAGGAGTCGATCGACGGAATGTCGAGGTGGGTCGTCGGCTCGTCCATCAGGAGGAGGTTGGGCGGATTGACGAGCAAGCGGGCGAGGGCGAGGCGGGATTTTTCTCCGCCGGAGAGGACCGAAACTTTTTTATGCACGTCATCCTTGCGGAAGAGAAAGCCGCCGAGCACGGCACGGGCCTGTTGCTCGGTGAGTTGGTTCTCGTTGGTGCGGAGCTCCATCACGTTTTCAAATACGGTGAGGTCGAGCTTAAGATTGTCGGCGCGATTCTGCGCGAAATAACCCGGCACTACGTTGCTCCCGAGGTTAATTTCGCCGCCCTGGATCGGGATGACACTAGCGAGAATCTTTAAAAGCGTGGACTTACCGGCACCGTTCGGGCCGACGAGGACAATTTTTTGCGCCCGCTCGGCCTCAAAATTTAAATCGGTGTAGACTACATGGTCGCCATAGGCCTGGCGGACTTTTTTTAAGTTGACCACTTTCAGTCCGGAGCGCGGCGGCTGCGGAAACCGGAAATTAATTTTCTTCAGATCTTCCCACGGCTCTTCCACGGCGACGTCCTTGAGGCGCTCGATCTGCTTTTCCTTAGATTTGGCTCGCGAAGCCATGGAGGCCTTGGCGCCAAAGCGGTCGACGAATTTCTGGAGATGGGCAATTTCGCGCTGCTGGTTCTTAAATTGCGCCGCCTGTTGCTCTTTGCGGGCATCTTTCTCGTTGAGGTAATCGTCGTAATTCCCGGTGTATTTATTGAGGGTGCCACTCCGTAGTTCGAGGATGCCGTTGCACAGGGAATTTAAAAATTCGCGATCGTGGGAAATGAGCACCAGGCCGCCGGGGTAGCGCGTCAGGTAATCCTGAAACCAGAGCAGCGCTTCGAGATCGAGATGGTTGGTGGGCTCATCGAGCAACAGGAGCGCCGGCTCACTGACAAGCAAACGGGCGAGATGGGCGCGCATGACCCAGCCGCCGGAGAAGGACTTGGCCTGTTTGTCGTGATCGCTCTCGCGGAATCCCAGACCAGCGAGAATTTTTTTGGCGCGGGGCTCGAGCGTCCAATCGATGTCGTAATCATCGTCGTTTTCCGGGACGAGTTTCTTGCCGCTGGTGGCGATGGCTAAAATCGTTTCGTCACGGACGGGCGCGCTTTCTTGCGGTAAGTAGCCGAAATCGGCGCCGCGCTCCCATTCAATCGTTCCTTCGTCGGGGGTTTCCTCGCCCAAGATCAGGTTGAAGAGGGTGGATTTGCCTGCGCCATTGGGCCCCACCAGGCCGAAGCGATCCGTGCGCGCAACGAAAAGCGATACGTCCGAGAAGAGTTCTCGGGTACCGTAGGACTTGGCGACATCGGCAATGGTTAACATGGAAAACCCGCGAGTCAGCCCAGTCCCGTACCCGCGGTCAATCGCACACTTGCGGGGTCTGGTAATCTTTTGGAAGCTGATGATCGATAGTTATCTGCAAGGTTAAGATCGTGAAAATAACATCGCGCCGCCGCGCTCCTCGTCGCACGACGCCTTAACGCGCACTTTGCATCTCAAGTTTTTATGCTCTAGCCTCGGCGGAAATGTCTAATCGCCTGGCTGCTGAAAAATCTCCTTACCTCCGCCAACACGCGGACAATCCCGTGCATTGGCAGCCCTGGGGTGAGGCCGCGCTGGCGCAAGCGAAGGCGGAGCAGAAACCGATCTTTCTGAGTATTGGTTACTCGACCTGCCATTGGTGTCACGTCATGGCGCATGAGTCGTTTGAAAATCCGGCGGTCGCCGCGGTGTTAAATCAGGACTTTGTGCCGATCAAAGTAGATCGCGAAGAACGGCCGGACCTCGACCGAGTTTACATGACCTATGTACAGCAGACGACGGGTCACGGTGGTTGGCCGATGAGCGTGTGGCTGACGCCTGAGGGGAAACCGTTTTTTGGTGGCACTTATTTTCCGCCCGATGATCGGCCAAGCCGCGCTGGGTTTGTGACGGTGCTCCGCGCGATCACGCGGCACTGGGCAGAGCAGCGGGCGAAAATTCTCCAGGGAGCGGATGAGGTGGTTGCCGGACTGCAGCGGGCGAGCTTGGGCGGCGGCAAGAGCGAAGGTTCAGCTGGGCTGACGCCTGTTGCCCCGTTGCCCGAAGTCGCCGAGCAGGCTTTTGAGCAGGGTTATCACTATTTTCAGGAGGCGCACGATGGGCAGTGGGGTGGCTTTGGGGGTGCCCCAAAATTTCCCCGCGCCTCAGTGCTTAATTTTTTATTCCGGAGCGCTGCGTTGCAAGGCGGCGAGTCGGCTTTCGGCAGGGAGGCCGTGAATTTAGCAACGCATACCTTACAAAAAATGGCGGAGGGCGGTCTCCATGATCATGTGGGCGGTGGTTTCCATCGTTACTCCGTCGATGAAAAATGGTTCGTCCCGCATTTTGAAAAAATGCTCTACGACCAAGCGCAAATGGCGATCAACTACTTGGAGGCCAAGCAGGCCACGGGCCAAGAGGCTTTTGCCTGGGTTGCGCGCGGGATATTTGCGTATGTCGCGCGGGATTTGACTGGTCCAGCAGGGGGATTTTATTCCGCAGAGGATGCGGATAGCGCCGTGGTGTTGCCGGCGGGGCCGGCCGATTCTGCGGCTAAACCGGCTCATATCGAAGGGGCATTCTACGTTTGGACGCAGGCGGAGATCATCCAGGAACTCGCCGCTGATGCCCCATTTTTCTGCGCGCATTATGGGGTTAAGGCTGGCGGCAATGTGGCGCATGATCCCCACGGTGAATTTAGCGGGAAAAATGTTTTAATGCAGCAGCAGTCGCTGGCCCTAACCGCCCGCGCATTTCAGCTCGAGGTGGGGGCTGCGAGTGAGCAGTTGTTGCGCTGCTTGGAAAAGTTGCGGGTGGCGCGCGGTCGCCGGCCCCGGCCCTCGCTCGATGATAAAATTATTACAGCCTGGAATGGGCTCATGATTTCCGCGTTAGCCAAGGGACATCAGGTCCTGGGTGGGACCTTGGCGGCTCAGCCCGAAGATGCACTTTATTTGCGGGCGGCGACGCGGGCGGCAGAATTTATTGAGCGAGAGCTCTACGATGCGGCGACCGGAGTCCTTTATCGCAGCTGGCGCGAGGGCCGGAGTGATATTGCCGGCTTTGCGGAAGACTATGCTTATCTTATCCAAGGGTTGCTTGATCTCTATGAAGCGGGCTTCGAGCTTCGTTGGTTGCAGTGGGCGGAAAAACTCCAAGCCAAGATGGACCAACTCTTTTGGGATGACTCCGGTGCGGTTGGTGGCGGCGGTTATTTCAATTCACGGGCGGATGACGCAACGGTAATTGTGCGGCTAAAAGAAGATTATGATGGGGCGGAACCGGCCCCCAACTCGGTGGCCGCGATGAATCTGGTGCGGTTGGATTGGATGCTGGGGGCGGCGGCGCAGCGGGTTGCTACGAGGGGCGATAACCTAACTTTGGCCGAGCGCGCCCGCTTGATCACGCAGGCCTTGCAAACCCAGTGGAGTCGCGCGCCCCATGCGCTGCCCCAGATGCTGTGTGCTCTCGAATTAACGCTAGCGGAGCCCCGCACCGTAATTTTGGCGGGTGATCCTCACTCCGTGGATTTTAAAAAACTGGCTGCCGTTATACACGAAAAGTTGGCGCGGCGCCGCGTGGTGCTTTGGGCTGAGCGTGGCCCGGGGCAGGCTTGGTTAGCGGCGCGGCGGCCCGATTTAGCAGAATTACCGGCCGCAATAAATCAGCCGGTGGCTTATGTATGCGCGGACCGTACCTGCCAGGCCCCCGTCACCACCCCGGAAGCTTTGCGGAGATTACTTGGCTAGCGCGGCGCGAACGAGGCGATCATCGCCATCGTTGGGCGCGGGTAGCAGGCCGAGCGCGGCGCAGAGCAGATTATAAACGTGAATACTATCAAAGGCCTTAAGAATTACGCCTTGGCGGAAAGCGGGGCCTTGCGCCAAAAATAATGCGCCCATATCAGAGGTGGCCGGATCCCAGCCGTGTGATCCGCGAGAATAAGTGCGGCTGCGAAATGACCAGCCGACACGGCTCTCAATATTCCAATGCTCATCAGCGATCAGCATAACGGGGGGGATCCGGGGGTTGTCGCGGTAATGTAAATTAGCGGGGACTTCTTCACGCAAGTAGACTTGGACATGCGCCGGTTTTTTTGCGCGGATGCTCGCTACTAATTCAGCGGCCGTGCCAGTTTTTGGCCGCACGCCACCGTTGGGCCCGAGCGACTCTACTTGGACGGTGGTGGTGTCCATCAGATCCTCTAGAAAAATAACCTTATCTGGTCCGCAGTCAGCCATGCCGTGGTCGGCGACAATCACGAGATTAGTGTTCTCGCGGATTCCGCGCGCGGTGAGCCCCGCGAGCAATCGGCCAATCGACGCATCGACGGCGGCGACGGCCGCTTGGGTTTCAGGGGCGTCGGGTCCAAAAGTGTGGCCCGCATGATCGACAATATCAAAATAGAGGGTGCTCACTTGAGGGCGTTGGGCGGCGGGTAAATCGAGCCACGCGAGTAGTCCATCGACGCGATCATTGCTCGGCAATTTCCCGTTGAAGGGCTTAAAAAAGCTTGGTCGAAATCCTTGATGGGTGGTCTCTGAGCCTGGCCAGAAAAAACAAGCGCTGCGGAGGCCCTGTTTTTCCGCAGTGATCCAGATCGGCTCGCCGCCCCACCAGCGCGGATTGGTGTTACTCTCCGGTTTGCTCATTCCAAAAGTTTCCCCAAAGACGGGATCAAAAAACCAATTGGAAACAATGCCGTGATGCTCTGGATACAAGCCGGTGACCAAAGAATAGTGATTGGGAAAAGTCTTGGCGGGGAAAACGGGATTCATCCGCTCCGCCCGCACGCCTTGCGCGGCGAGTTGCTGCAATACGGGAGCTGCGTAGCGCGCGAGGTAGTCCCAGCGAAAGCCATCGATCGAGATTAAGATGAGCGGATTGGGCGCTGGCTTTATGCCGCCGGGCTCGAGAGCAGCCGCGGGGAGCACGCCAGCGAGCAGTAAAAAAAGCGCAGCCGCCAAGCCCCGTGGTCGATACCCCCTCCGCCGAGTGGCTGCAGGCAATAAATGGACGATGCTTGAAAAATAATTAGGCCCAGACTTCATGCGGGCAGTGTTGGTGGGTTGCCTCGCTCCCCGCAATCTGCATTCTGCGGTTTATGAACGATGCTGAGCGATTGACCCAACTCGAGGAACGTTACGCCCATTTGCAGCGACACAGCTTGGAACAAGACAAGGTCATGCTTGGGTTAAGCGAGGTGATGGCTAAATTGCAAAAAGACCTCACCGCGCTCCGCGGGCAACGCGGGAGTGGATCCGAGGGTGATGATTTACCCTCGGAGCGCCCGCCGCACTACTAATCAAAACAGCGCCGTGACCTCGACGTGCTTACCGGGCTCCAAGGTAACTTCACCGGTGAGGGCCTCCGTCTCATCATTCTTATAAAGTTTGCACGTGATAGCCGCAGTGGCGTCATTCGTCGACCAGCCCCACTTGCCGATAGAAACAAATTGCATCGGAGCGCCTCGGTCCCAACTCAGGCCCGGACCCTCGCCGCGGATGAAAAGCTTGTTGCCGATGCCAATATAGGCGGTCGCGAGTAAGCGAGTCGCGCCATCGGAAGAAGAGGCTGATTCGGTGGGTTCACGGTTCATCGTCTCAGTCGGGGCGGCTGATTCCTCACTGGCGAGCGATTCAGGGGAAATTTCGGTTCGCGCTAATTCCACTCCAGAATTTTCACTGAGCTCAGCGCTTGCTTCGACCTTGGGTTTGCGCGGAGCGCGGGGCTTCTTGAGCTTAGGTTCGGCGTCCTCTAGAGCAGCCGGCAGCGCACTGGCGTCCACTGGCGGCGTGACTAATTCGGTGGGGGCCGCGCTAACTGGCGCAGGACTTGGGGGGATGCTCTCGTGAGCCGGCGGCGCGCTGGGGGTTGCTATTTTTGAGTGGGTGGCAGTGCTCGCGCCTTGGAGGTGGGCTAGGGCGGCTTCGGCCGCGGCTAAATGTTTGCGGCTGTTGGCTTCGAGCTTGGTCCAATCGGCGACCGCCAGATGGATTTTATCGGCGACGGCTTTAAGTTGGGCGCTGTTGGCTGCGCGTAATTCCACCAACTCTTGCTCGAGGGCTTCGCGGTCATCTTCTTCTTTACCGGCGAGGGCTTCGTTAAATTCCGCGAGCTTTTCTTGCATGCGGTACGGTAAATTTTCTGCGGTGTGGGCGGCTTTGTGGACCGCTTCCTCCACGGCTTTGATTTGGGCCGCCGCGCGGGCGAGACTTTCGCCGGCGGCGTGTAAACGCTGGACTTGCTCGCTGACGCGTTCGCGTTCGGCCTGGACGTATTCGGCGGAGTCCGCCGAGAAATCGATGAGAAACGGAATCAGGCCTACGATGGCCGCAATGACCACGCAGAGCACGGCGCTCACGAAGGGCAGCGGCGCGTAGGGGTTCTTCGTGTTAAAGTAAACGATCAGAAAAGCCGTTAACAACAGGACGGCATCAATGATCAAAAAGATCGATTTGGAGAGGCGCGGAGCAGGTTCGAGATTCATGGGTGATTAGCTCGCTGGCTGTTTTCGCTCGGTAGGGGCGGTTTCTCAAGGCTAAACCAAGGCGGTCAAGGCGAGCAGAGGCTTAAATCATCAGCTGCCGCCACGCCATGCCGAGCAAAGAGAGAAGCATGCCTATCCGAATGGCGCCCTCGAAAGTGAGAATCACGAGAATCCACTTAAGCCCGCACATGCTACGCAGAGCGTAGCCGAGGCCGGTGACGATTAGTAAGATGATGCCCTGCGCGCGACCGACCGAATGCAGCAACAACGTTGGCATCCAGAGAAAGTACCCCATTAGCCCGGCCGCCCAGAGGGTCGCGGTCCAGTTGGCCATGGGCAATTCGCGCGGGTCGGCATTAACGCGGATCTGCTTAAGGCCCAAATAACGTTCGCTCAGGAACAGTTGCCAGAGTTCAAGGCCCAAGAAAATTGGGGCGAGCAGAACGAGCGGATTCATGGGCCGCAGTACGGATCAATTATTTGCCGCCATACCAAACGCCCCGCCGCCAATTGTGGGCGTGTAATTTCTGGAGGAGCGCGGCCGGCATGGCCGGCAGATCGCTGACGCCGCAGTTGGCGTCAGCTTGCGCAACCGTGCGAATGCCGGGAATGACGGTCGAGACCGCCGGATGAGCCAGCACAAATTTTAAAGCTGCCTGCGGCAGCGAGTAGCCGCTATCCGCGAGTTCTAATCTAATCGCCTCGGTGTGGGCGACGGCTCGCTCCATCCGATCGCCGGCAAAATAATGGGTACGAAAATCGTCCGCGGCGAACTTAGTTTCCGCGGTGAACTTCCCGGTGAGCACGCCCTCATCGAAAGCCACGCGTACGATAATGCCGACGCCGCATTCTTGGGCGACGTTTAGCAATTCCGCGGCGGGCTCCTGATCAAAGATATTATAAATTACCTGTACGCTATCGACCCAGCCCCCGCGCATGAGATCGATCACGCTATTTTGATCAAATTCCGGCGTGGAAACACCGATGAGGCCGATCAGGCCTTCGTGTTGTAGTTGGCGAAGAATTTTGAAAGGGGTGGGATGGCGATTCCAAGCGCGAGTCCAGGTGTGCAGCTGGAGCAAATCGAGGCGATCTACGCCGAGCGTGGCGAGGCGGGTGGCGATATTCTCGCGGAGATAGTCCTCCGCGTAACGTACTTCCGCGCGGCAGTAAGGGGAGGGCGGCCAGATGCCAGGCGCGGGTGGGGTCTTGGTGGCGACGAACACATTTTCTTTTTTTCCAGCGGCCGCCCGCTCGCGTAGCACTTGGCCAATTAAGCGTTCGCTGCGGCCGTTGCCGTACCCGGCGGCGGTATCGATAAAATTAACCCCCAGATCGAGCGCGCGGTGTAGGGCGGCGAGGGAGTCGCTGTCCGCTTGGGCGCCCCACGCGCCCCCGATGGCCCACGCACCAAAGCCAATTTCTGAACAACGGAAGTTTTGTTTACCGAAGGGACGATATTGCATGGGTGAAAATTGGTTAGTAGCCGATCGCCTTGCTGTCCGCTTTGCGGGGATCGGCCGCACCGTATCTTAAGCCAGTTTTAGGATCTATCGCGATACTCTCACCATCGCCTTGATAGCCGCCTTCATAAGAGGCGCGCTCTTTGATGGTTTGGCCTTTCGCCTTGAGCGCCACCGCAGTGTCAGCGCTGAGGCCCTGATGTTCGAATGAGATGACGTCAGGCATCCATTGTTGGTGGATGCGGGGAGCGTCGACGGCTTGCGCGACCGCCATGTTGAAATCGATGACGTTGGTAATGATTTGGAAGACGGTATTAATAATGGTGGGACCACCGGGGCTGCCGGTGACGAGTACGAGGGCGCCATTTTTGAAAACAAAGGTTGGCGTCATGGACGAGAGGGGGCGCTTGCCAGGGACGATCGCATTAGCCTCACCTTGGATGAGGCCGAACATATTAGCCGTACCGACCTGAGCGGTGAAATCATCCATCTCGTTGTTCATTAAAATGCCCGTGCCTGGAATGGTGACGCCCGAGCCATAGGCGCCATTCAGGGTGTAGGTATTGCTGACGGCATTGCCCGCCGCATCGACGATGGAAAAATGGGTGGTCTCGGTGGATTCCGCCATGGGGCGGGCCATGAATTTGCCGAGTCCCGGCTGGATGGCGGTGGCTGGGGTCGCCCGATTGGGGGAGAAATCAGCCATGCGGCCTTTGATATAGGCCGGATCGAGGAGTTGGCTGACCGGAACTTGGATGAAAGCCGGATCGCCTAGATATTCCGCGCGGTCGCGGAAGGCGCGTTTCATCACTTCCGCAAAAAGGTGATATTTAGCGGCAGAGTTTGAGCCCATCGCGGCAACGTCAAACGGCTCGATCATCCCCAGCATTTGCAGGATGGCGATACTGCCTGAGCTGGGTGGCGGCATGAGCACAATCTCGTAGCCGCGATATTTTCCGCGCAGGGGCGTGCGTTCTACGGCTTGATAGTTTTTCAGATCAGCGAGGGTGATATTACCGCCATGGGCAGACATCGCCGCGGCAATTTTTTGGGCAGTCTCACCCTCATAAAATTCGCGTGGGCCATTTTTTTGCAGGCGAGCCATAGTCGCCCCGAGATCGGCTTGCACCCAGTGTTCGCCGGCTTTCCAGAAGGTGCCTTGTTTGAGGTAAATTTTTTGCGAGTCAGCAAACGGGGCGAGCAGCTTAGCAAAAGTATGGAAGGAGGCGGCGGTCGCTTGCGACACGATGTGACCTTCGGCGGCCAGTCGGCGGGCGGGTTCGACTACCTGAGCCCAAGTGACTTTGCCGGAGCCGTATTTCTGCATCGCCAAAGCGAAGCCCGCGACGGAGCCGGGCACGCCGCTGGCTTGCCAACCCACGGTGGATGAACCTGCGCCTTGGCGTAACTTACCATCTTGACCGACATACATGTCGCGAGTGGCGCTCGCTGGTGCGGTCTCGCGATAATCAATCGCGATATCGCGGCCCGTGCCCGGAGTGGCGCCGGCTAAATGAATCATCATGAAGCCACCACCGCCAATGTTGCCGGCAAAAGGATAGACCACCGTCAAGGCGAGGCCGGTGGCGACGGCCGCATCGACTGCGTTGCCCCCTTTCTGTAAAATTTCTACGCCCGCCTGCGAAGCGAGTTCATGCACGGAGACCACCATGCCGTGTTCAGCTTCAATGGCGGCTCGTTTGGCCGCTAGCGGTAGAGGTGTGGTCAGTAATGCTAATGCGGCAATTAGCGGTGCAGAAATTAAACGGTGGGTAGTTAGCATGGGAAAGGCTTTCTCTGATGCGGCAGTGCCTCAAGACGTAAATTCTCGGGTGGTTTCTGCCGGGTCTCTGGCCATTTTTGCTGATGCCAGCCGCCAAGTCTTAGAAAAATAATACCCTCGGTCTAGGCCGCAGGTGGCTTTTTTTACATTACTATGTATACTGAATTATAATTTATCGACCGCTGTTTATAATAAAACTTCCGCAGGTTCGCCTTTTTTATTAGCGGGGGAATCGGCAGTTGTGATTGGCGCAATGATCAATACATTTAGCTCAGGTTTGAGTCTTAAAAACTCAAAATAATCTAACACACCACCTATGAATAATCAGAACCAAGTATCATCGATCTCGTATGCTACGGGATCCCGGCGAATCGGCGCAGTCGCGCTTTTCGCCTTTTTAATGTTAGCGGTTAATTCACCTGTTTTCGGGCAAACTGTCGCCCCGGAAGCAGCGAAGAAGAATGATACCATTCAGTTGGAAAAATTCGTCACAACCGGGTCACGTTTTAATGACCGCTCAGTGACGCAATCCCCGGTCCCGATCGATGTTATCAGTGGCACCGAGTTGAAGCAGGGCGGCTATAATGAAACGAGCCAGATGCTGCAGGCCAACATTCCGTCGTTTAACTTCCCGCGTCCATCGTTGACGGATGGTACCGACCATATTCGTCCCGCCACGCTACGTGGATTGGCGCCGGACCAGACCCTCGTGCTCATCAATGGCAAACGCCGCCACACCAGTGCGCTCGTCAACCTCAACGGTTCAATTGGGCGCGGCTCAGTCTCGACCGACTTTAACGCCATTCCGGCGGCGATGATCGAGCGCATCGAAGTGTTGCGTGATGGGGCCTCGGCTCAATACGGCTCCGACGCTATTGCTGGCGTGATCAATGTTATCCTGCGCAAGGATGCTGGTTGGGGCATGACTCTTGGTTACGGCGTTACGGGCGCTGGTGATGGCGAGGACTACAAACTTGACGCCTTTACCGGGGTAGCCTTGGGCGACAAGGGTTCGCTCTTCGTGGATATTTATCTGCGCGATCACGCGCCGACCAATCGGAGCTTGGCCGATACGCGCCAGCAATATTTTGGCACCAGCACCACCACTGGCTTGCCGGTTGCGATGTCCGGTAATTATGGCTCGGGCACGGGTCTCAGCCCAGCGAACGGCACGCTCGATCCGCGTGAGGCGACGGTTAATCGCATCAACCACCGTTTTGGTGACCCGATGACGAAGGACCAAGGCCTTTGGCTCAATGGTGATTATCCGCTCGCGGAAAATCTTGATCTTTATTTCAACGGTGGCACCAGCACTCGCCACGCGAATGGCGCGGGCTTTGCGCGTCGCGCCGGCGACGATCGCACGGTTCGGAGTATTTGGCCTAATGGCTTTCTGCCGTACATCGATAGCGTCGTAAAAGATTTCTCTTTTAGCACTGGCGTTAAAGGCAAGGCGTCCAATTGGAATTACGACCTGAGCACCACCGCCGGGACCAATACGCTTGATTATCGCACCTCTAACTCCGCCAACGTCACGTTGGGCGGCGCGAGCGGTACCGCCTTCTACGATGGCCAGCTGAAATTTGCCCAAATGGGAGCCAACCTAGATCTCACGACTTCATTTAATACGGGTTTTGCCACGCCGCTTAAATTCGCGGTCGGCGCGGAAGTTCGCGCGGAAAGATACACCATCAAAGCTGGTGAAGCCGATTCCTACCGCAATGGTGGCGTCACGATTATTGGTGGGCCGAACAACGGCGGCCTCGCCGCGGTCGGGGCCCAGGTGTTCCCGGGCTTCAAGCCTTCAGATGCCGGCTCCCACAACCGCCGCGCTAAGTCGGTCTATCTCGACCTCGAGCAAAATCTGACGGATCGCTGGTTGGTTTCCCTCGCGGCTCGCTTCGAGGACTATACGGACTTCGGCAACAACAGCACGGTCAAGCTCGCCTCCCGCGTAGAGCTGACCAATGAATTCGCACTGCGCGGTTCGGTCAGCACGGGCTTCCGCGCGCCGCACTTAGCGCAACAATGGTTCAGCGCCACGTCCACTAATTTTATCGGTGGCATCCCTTACGATATTCTCACCTTCCCCGTCAGTAATGCGGCGGCCAAAGCTTTAGGCGCCTCCAGCTTGACGCCCGAGGAATCGACCAATATCAGCGGCGGGATCACCTGGAATTCAAAGAAATCCGGTTTCTCTGCCTCCGTGGATATCTACAATATCGAGATCAAGGATCGCATCGTGCTATCCTCTAATTTCACCGGCGCTCCGATCATCGCGTTACTCGCAACGCAGGGCATCACGGGCGTGGGCGGCGGTCGCTACTTTACCAACGCAATTGATACCACCACCAAGGGGGTTGATGTGAGTGGTCGTTACGTCCTGACCACCAGTACATCGGGTAAATTCACCTTCACCGGTGGCTTTAATCACAACACGACGAAGGCCAACCGGATCAAGCAGGCTCCGGCTAATCTCGCGGCGATCACCACCACCCCGCTCTTTGATCTCACCGAAACCATCCGCCTCGAAAAGGGTCAGCCGCGGGATAATATTAATCTCTCGGCCGGCTGGGAATACGGTAAATTCTCCTTCCTCGCTCGCCAAGTGCGCTACGGTGAAGTTTCGGCGGTCGCTTTTACCAGCGCCACTCAAGCCAATATCGATGTGCTGACCCCCGGTTATAATGTTGAGTTCGCCGCCGCTATCCCCGGATCCGTGGGTGGCACGACCGCCAATAAACAAGTCATCCAAACTTGGGGCGCTAAGTGGCTCACTGACCTCGATGTGACTTATCATTACACAAAGAACATCATGATCTCCGTTGGCGCGAATAACCTCCTCGACGTCTATCCTGACGAGAATATCCGTTCGAAGATTTTTAATGGCGCGGCCTATGGCGGCACGGACAACGCGGGAATCTTCCCTTATAACAGTATTTCACCGTTCGGCTTTAACGGCGTATTTTATTACACCAAGTTGAGCCTGAAGTTCTAAGATCTCATCTTAGTTTAGTTTTCATTAGGCGCGGGCGATATGCCCGCGCCTTTTTTATGCGCAGATGACGGCGCTTGGCTTGGTGGTCCAATGGGCATCGATGAAATATCACGCCATTGCTGCTTGAAGCAGTGCGTAGACTGGGGCGCACTGTCATTTCATGGAATCGCACGCGGTGGTCTTCACCGGCCCCAATCAAGTCGCTTACCAGGAAATTACCTCCCCTGAACCGGGGCCCGAGGACGTGGTGGTCGATGTACATCATTCATGGATTAGCAATGGGACGGAGGGATCGTTCCTCCGCGGGGAACGAATTTCTGGCGACGTCGCTTGGCGGCCGGGTGATCCCGCGCCTTTTCCCATGATTGCCGGTTATCAAAAAGTTGGCCGGGTGCGGCAGGTCGGGGCTGCGGTGCAGCGTTTTGCTCCGGGTGATTGGGTGTTCGCCTCGATGAGTAAAGTTTGCGGCATGTTTGATAATCAATTTGCCGGACACGTTTCGCCTGCGGTTTGTGCGCAGGGTGCGTTGCTGGCGTTGCCGGCAGGAATTGACCCTTTGGCTTTTGCCGGACTCGTGTTGACGCAGGTGGGTTATAATTGTGGCACCCGTTCTCCGATTCAGGCGGGGCAACTGGCCGTCGTCCTCGGCGATGGTCTCGTGGGGCAATGGGCAGGCCAAACCCTCGCGCAGCTCGGAGCGAAAGTAGTGTTGGTGGGCCGACACCCTGATCGCTTGGCGCGATTTTCTCGTTTTGGGTCCACTGTTTTGAGTGGCACTGATAACGGTCTGGCCGCGGTCCGCGCCCTCGGCAGTGAGCGAGTGCAAGTGTTGGTGGAAACCGTGGGTAGCGCGCGCGGGCTGCAAGATTATCTCCCCGCAATGGCGCGGGGCGGTCATATGGTCATCGCAGGTTTTTATTCCCCGGCGGGCGCGGTTAACTTGCAGGAAAGTCTCCAGCAATTTCGTAACGCCGAAATTTCTTTTGACCTCGCCTCAGGCGCGACGGCCGCACGATTGCAGACGACGCTCGAGTGGATCGCAGACGGTCGGCTTGATTCGCTGGGTTGTTTGACGCATCGCTTCCCCGTCGAGCGAGCGGCGGAGGCGTGGGCCTTGATTGAGAGTAAGCGCGAAGCGGTCTTGGGGGTCGTGCTGGACTGGCCGGCTTCACGCCTTAAGCTCTAAAGTTTCCATGACGATACCCGCCACCATGAAGCTATTGCAAATTGAGGCGCCCAGCCGTGCCGTGTGGCGTGATGCCGCGGTGCCCACCCCTGGGGCGGGGGAAGTCTTGGTGCGGATTCTCGCCATCGCGACTTGTCCGCACTGGGATCTGCATATTCTCGGCGGTCAGCCCATGTTTCCGGGGATGAAATTAGCTTATCCCTATCTGCCGGGCCAGCCCGGGCACGAGGCGGTCGGCGAAGTCGCCGCGCTCGGCGCCGGCGTGAGCACATTGAGCGTGGGGGCGCGGGTGGCGGTATGGCGTGACACCGGCCGGCGGCCGCAGGGTTGTTATGCGCAGTTTAATGTTTTGCGGGCGGAAGATTTGCTCGAAGTGCCCGCGACGCTTAGCGCCGCCGCGATCGCCTCGCTAGAATTAGCGATGTGCGTAGAAGTATCCTTTCAGCAACTAGCGCGATTGGGGGGAATTGCGGGTCGGCGCATCGGGCTGAGCGGATTGGGGCCCGCCGGATTGGTGGCGGTGCAATTGGCGCGCGCGCACGGGGCCGCCGAAGTCATCGGGATTGATCCGGTAGCTGAACGCCGGGCATTAGCCGCCGTGCTTGGCGCGCATCGCACCGTCGAACCTGATGCCACGGCGTGGCCAGCCACACGGGGAGCAGGCGCCTTGGACGATGCGATCGATCTCACGGGTGTACCCGCCTCTATTGAATTTCTCTTCGACCGCACGCAGCGTTGCGTCACCTTATTCGGCGTCCTCCGCGAAGAGGTGCGCTATGGTGGTCGGCACATGTTCGGTCCGGGTCTGCTTCTCATGGGCTATGGTGATCATAATCGGGTCGCTGCTGAGACGGCGTTGCGTTTTATCACCGAGGGAAAATTGCGCTTGGCCCCCTTGATTACGCACACCTTGCCCTTTTCTCAGTACGCCGCCGGGGTGGAATTACTGCGCACCAAGCAGGCCATCAAAATCCTCTTCGACCCGTGGCTTTAAGCCCGTCTCAGTACCGCGCCTTCGCGCCCTCCGCCCGCCGTGGGGCCGAGCACGAGCACGAGTACGAAGGCGAGGGCGAGGGCGAGGGCGAGGACAGTGATCTAAATTAGCCCGCCCATGGCCGCCCAAGTTCACCGCCCCGACACTCGGTTTGTAACATAATATATTACAAACCGAACGAATCGGGTGAGGGAAGGACGGCTTGTGTTGGGAGGGAGAGGCGGGGTATGGGTGGTGGGTCAGGTTAATTCATTTCTTTTTTTATGCTCACTTCTTTACCGTTAAGTCGTCGTCAGTGGTTGATTTCTAATGGAGCTACCCTCGCGGGGCTCGCGCTGACGTCGCGGTTGATGAATTTTGAAGCGGCGGCGCAAATGACGCCGGAACGCTTAGCCGCTACGCTCCCCGTGCGGGCGCGGCTATCGCTCAATGAGAATCCGTTTGGTCCCTCACCAGCGGCCCTCGAGGCGATCATGCGCAATCTATCAGCGGGCAAGGCGGCCCGTTATCCTTACGGCGAAGTGAACGAGTTGATCGCACTCATCGCGAAAAAAGAAGGGGTGACGCCAGATCACATCGTGTTGAGCGTTGGCTCGGGCGAACTGCTCGAGACGGTCGGCGTGCAATTTGGTTTGCAGAAAGGCGATGCGATTTATGCATCACCCGGTTATCTGCAGCTCCCGCGGGTCGTGGAGGCTCTCGGCGGTCGGGGTATTCCTGTGCCCGTTAATGCGCAGCTCGAGCACGATCTTGCGGCGATGGCGGCGAAGATCAGCGACCGGCCTACCGTGATCTATATCGCTAATCCAAATAATCCAACCAGCACGGTCGTTGATCCCACCGCGCTCGCCACCTTCGTTAAGGAAGTTTCGCGCCAGACCTTGGTCTTTTTAGACGAAGCCTATCTGGATCTCGCCGATAACTATGCGGGGCGCACCCTGGTCGGCCTCGTTCACGCCGAGCGTAATTTGATTGTCGCGCGCACCTTTTCAAAAATTTATGGCCTCGCGGGGATGCGCATCGGCTACGGGGTTACTTCACCTAAAATCGCGGCTCAGTTAAGAAATTATGGGATGGGTTCGCTGACGAGCCCGAGTATTGCGGCGGCGGTGGCTAGCTTGCGTGATGATGGTTATGTCGCTGCCACGCGGGCGAAGATTGTGGCCGAGAAAGAAAAGCTCCTGGCTCTGCTGCGCGAATTAGGTCGGCCGTATGCGGCGTCGCAGACCAATTTTGTCTTTTTCCAGACAGGTCGCGAGCACGCGAAAGTAGCGGCGGCGATGTTAGCGGAGAGTGTTTCGATCGCCCGGGCGTTTCCGCCGATGACCGATTGGGCGCGTATTTCCATCGGACTGCCGGAGGAAAATGCACTCGCGCGGGCCGCCTTGCGGAAAATTTTTAGCTAAAAAAAGCCGCGGCACTTGCCGCGGCTTGGAGAATTAAACGAACCTGCCGTAAGGGGCAGGGTCTGGTTGCCTCGATTAGATTCCGGCGCTGTTGTCCTCTGGAATGCGCATGCAGTAGAAGCTGCGATACACGAACACGAGGGCCACCGCGAAGAAGAATAGGCCGATGCCGGTTTTGAGGTTCTGATTGGTCATCGTGACCGCGATCTCGACGGCGAGGAGGCCGAAGAGGGTGGTGAACTTGATCACGGGATTCATCGCGACTGAAGAAGTGTCTTTGAACGGATCGCCTACGGTGTCGCCGACCACCGTGGCCGCGTGTAGATCCGTGCCTTTTTGGCGAAGTTCAACTTCGACGATCTTCTTGGCGTTGTCCCAGGCGCCGCCGGCATTCGCCATAAAGATGGCTTGGAATAGACCGAAGAACGCGATGCCGATCAGGTAGCCGATAAAGAAATAGGCATTGAAGAACGGCAGAGCCAAAGCGAAGCAGAATACTACGATGAAGATATTCCACATGCCCTTCTGGGCGTAGACGGTGCAGATGCGCACGACTTCTTTGGAGTCCTTTTCCGAAGCGGTCGTAGCGTCGAGCTTCATGTGCTCCTTGATGTAGACCACGGCGCTGTAAGCTCCAGTGACGACGGCCTGCATCGAGGCGCCGGTGAACCAGTAGATGACAGATCCGCCCATGATCAGACCGAGAATAATCTCAGGCTGCACGATGCTCAGCGCGCCGATCACTTCCTTGAACGGTCCCGGCACCCCGGAGGCGACTTGGATTTCATACAATTTCTGTAGGAGCATGATAATGCCGAACACCATGGTGGTCGCGCCGACTACTGCCGTGCCGATGAGGACGGGTTTAGCGGTGGCTTTAAACGTATTGCCCGCGCCATCACCCTTCTCGAGTTGGTATTTGGCATTGTGGAAGTCTGGCTTGAAGCCGAAATCTTTTTCGATTTCGGCGGCGATGCCGGGGCGGCCTTCGATTTGCGAGAGTTCGTAAACGGATTGCGCATTATCGGTCACGGGGCCGTAGCTATCGACGGCGATGGTGACCGGGCCCATGCCGAGGAAGCCGAAGGCCACGAGGCCGAAGGCAAAGATCGGCGCGGCGAACAAGAACTTAGTCGGCATCAGCGCCAGCACCGCGGGATTTTGGGAGAAGTAATAAGAAACCGCCATCAGCAGCATGATTACGAGGCCCATCCAGAAGGCAGACATGTTGCCCGCGACAAGGCCGGACAAGATGTTGAGCGAGGCGCCGCCGTGCTTCGAGCAGTTGGTGACTTCTTTGACGTGACGGGAATTGGTGCTGACGAAGACTTTGGTGAATTCCGGAATCAGCGCGCCAGCGATAGTCCCGCAGCTGATGATGACCGAAAGCACCCACCAGAGCGCGGGGTTAACCCCGGCTTGGTGAGCGAGCAGGTAGTAAGAGGCGACGAAAGTAATGCCGATCGAAACAGCCGAGGTGATCCAGACGAGGTGCGTTAGTGGGGCCTCGTAATCAAAATCCTTTAGGTGGCCGTACTTGGCCTTCGAGAAGGCATCGTTGATGAAATAGGAGACGAGGGAGGTGACGATCATCAGCGCACGCATCACGAAGAGCCAGATGATGAGCATGGCGCAGAGCTCTTGGCTATCAACCAGCGCAAGGGCGAGGAAGGCGATAAGTGCTACACCCGTTACGCCGTAGGTCTCGAAGCCATCGGCCGTCGGTCCGACGGAATCACCGGCATTGTCGCCGGTGCAGTCAGCGATGACGCCAGGATTCTTGGGATCATCTTCGGGCAGTTTGAAAACAATCTTCATCAAATCAGAGCCGATATCGGCAATCTTGGTGAAGATACCGCCGCAAATGCGGAGGACGGAGGCACCGAGGGATTCGCCGATGGCGAAGCCGATGAAGCAAGGTCCGACGAGTTCCCGAGGTAAGAACACGAGGATACAAATCATGAAGAACAATTCGACGCAGACCAAGAGCAAGCCGACGCTCATGCCAGAGCGAAGCGGAATGAAGAGCGTGTTGAGCGCGTTGCCCTTAAGGGCGGAGAACGCGGTGCGCGAGTTGGCTACCGTGTTAATGCGAATACCAAACCAAGCTACGCCGTAAGAGCCCAGAATACCTAAAATGGAGGCGAGCAAAATTACCATCACATGGGCGGCGGTGTTGTGTGACAAGACGCCGAAGTAGTAGATCATGCAGGCGCCGATCAGCACCCAGAGAATCGCGAGAAATTTACCTTGGGTGAATAAATAGGTTTTGCAGGTCTCCCAAATCATGTGCGAGACGCTCGCCATTGAGGCATGCACCTGGAGGGCTTTGGTCTGCGTATATTGAATGAGACCAAATACGGCCCCGAGCGCGCAGATTACGATCCCCCAGTACATCAGCGTGATGCCGCTGACACCACCGAGGCCATCAAAGCGCACATGAGTAAGATCAGGGATCTTGATGTCAGCTTCGCCGGCGAAGGCGGGAGTTGCTAAAGTGGCTAGCGCTGCAATGAGCGCTCCCGTTTGTTTCCAAACATTGGATTTAAGCATAACTAAGGGTAAGGGTAACTGAACGCGGAAAACCTGCCAAGCGGCCGCGAGTGAGGCCAGTTTAATTTGCCTTGAAACCGCCTCGGCGTTGAGCTGTTAGGTAGTTTAATTTTATCTGTGAAGACTGTTAAACGCGCTTATGCCTCTGCTCGAAGTCAAAAACCTGATTAAGACCTACGCGGCGCCTGGGGGTCAGCGGCCCGACGCCAGCGCTGTTCATCGGGTGGTGGAGGTTGCTGCATTCACCTTAGAAGCCGGTGAGCAGCGGGCGCTGCGCGGCGAAAGTGGTTCGGGCAAAACGACTTTTCTCCATCTGCTCGCAGGTATCCTCGCTCCTGATAGCGGCTCTATCTTGCTCGCTGGAAAAGAGATAACGAAACTAAGCGAAGCAGGACGTGATCGGCAACGGGCGGAGAGCATGGGCTATATTTTTCAGACCTTTAATTTACTCCAAGGGCATACGGCTTTAGAAAATGTGGAACTCGGGATGGCCTTTGGCCATGGCGTCGACCGTGCTCAAGCGGTCGCTTTATTACAGCGGGTTGGGTTAGGCGATAAACTCGGTCATTATCCCCGCCAGCTTTCCACGGGTCAGCAGCAACGGGTCGCGGTCGCCCGAGCCTTGGCTAATCGCCCCAAGCTGGTCCTTGCCGATGAACCCACGGGCAATCTCGACCGCCGCAATGCTCGGGAAGCGCTGCAACTGATTCGCGAGGTATGTCGCGAATCCGGCGCGGCGTTGTTGCTGGTGAGTCATGACGAGCGCGTGCTCGCCCAGTTTGAGCAAATGCAGGACTTCATGATGATCAACCGGGCTTTAGCCACCCCGCCGACTGTTTTTCCGCGATGATCTTTAACCTTATCTATCGTTCATTGCGGCAGCACTTGCTGGCGACGCTGGTGACCGCGGGCAGCATTGCGTTGGCGAGCGGTTTATTGCTGACGGTCTGGGTGGTGAAGACGCAGTCGCAGGCGGTATTTGCGGCGACCAATTCTGGTTTCGATGCGGTACTCGGGGCGCGCGGGTCGAAGTTGCAACTCGTGCTGAATGCAATTTTTCATCTCGAGGCATCGCCCGGCAATCTCACGGCGGCTGATTTCGAAATGATCCGGCATCAGCGCGAGGTGAAGACGGCAATCCCGCTGGCGTTGGGGGATAATTATCAAGGCTGGCGCATTGCGGGTACGACCGAAGCGTTATTTACGGACGTGGAATACATGCCGGGCCATCGTTATCAGGTCGGTCGCGGCGAGCGGTTTTTTCAAATCGGCAAACTTGAAGCCGTGGTCGGAAGTTATGCGGCCAAAAAACTAGGCTGGCGGGTCGGGACGACTTTTCATCCTTCGCATGGCCTCATTTTCAATCCTCAGGCAGAGCATCATGAAGAGACTTATACGGTGGTCGGGGTCTTGGCCCCGACCAACACGCCAGTTGATCGCGTGATCTGGATTCCGCTGGAGGGAGTGCAAACCATGAAGGGGCATAATCCGCTGGCGGCAACTGAGCTGAGTGCGGTGCTCTTGCAATTGCGGGCCCCGGAGGCCGGGATGATGCTGAATTTGCGGCTCAATAGCTCAGGCGGGCGGCTGACCTTTGCCTATCCGATTGGAACGATCGTGGCGGAATTATTTAACAAGATTGCCTGGTTTGATCAGGTGCTGACGCTCGTCGCTTGGCTTGTCGCGGTGGTGGCGTCGGGCTCGGTACTGGTGAGCATCTATAATTCTATGAGCGCCCGCGCTCGAGATATTGCCATTTTGCGCGCGCTCGGCGCCCGTCGGCGGACGGTCTTTGGGGCGGTGGTGGGAGAGGCCGCCGTGATCGGTCTGCTGGGAGCAACCGCGGGTTTCGCCGTCTTTGCTGGGCTCGCCGGCTCGGTAGCAGCGCTCATTCAGGCGCAGACCGGGGTCGTGCTTGAGCCGCTGCAATGGAATCCCGTTTTTTGCTGGGGCCCCGCCGTTTTTGTCGGGTTGTGTATCCTTGGTGGGTGCGTGCCGGCGTTTAAGGCTTATCGGGTGTCGGTCGCTGAGACGATTGCTCCGGTGTCTTGATCAGGGGTTGATGATCTTTAATCTGCGCCAAAGAGTGATCGCCTCGGCCAAATCCTTTGACGCGGTTAAGATCCTGGGTACTTTGCCGAGATGAAGTATTCTCGGCGCCTCCTCAGTTTATGGTTGAGCCTCTGCGTGGTCGGTTGGCCGATCGTTGGCGCCGCCGCGGTCGAATATGAGGCGGTCGGTTTCGATCGTTTGGCCTCCTTTACGTTCACGGCCCCAGAATTCAATAATGCGGATCCTAAGGCGCTGCCACCATCGGGCGCTGATCAAATTCCGGCTGAGATCAAGGCGCTCGATCAGCAGAAAGTGGCGGTGACGGGTTATATGTTGCCGGTTCGGATGGAGGCCGGGTTGGTTAAGGAACTGCTTTTAGTTAAAGACCCCATGATGTGTTGCTATGGCGTCATGCCGAAAATCAACGAATGGGTGGTGGTCAAAATGATCGGCGCTGGCGTGAAGCCGCTGATGGATGTGCCGATTACTTTTGAAGGTAAACTTCGCGTGGGCGAGATGTACGAGAACGGTTATCTGACCGGCGTCTATTTGCTCGAGGGCGAAAAGCTGGTGGGCGTAAAAGGCTAACCAGCCCGCGCTGCCTGGCCTCGGAGTGCTGAGACAACAGCGCCCGCCTTCAGCGCGAAATATCCCGCTGAGTCAGCACCTTATAGCCGCGTGTATTCAGCGCGCTCGCGGCGAGATCATTGTCTTCTACGCTCAGCACGAGAGCCGATTTTCCCTCGGGCCGCATAAAAAAAGAATAGAGATAGTGGATGTTAATTTCCACGGTGAGCAGCGCCTTCAGCACGCCTTGCAGTTGCGATTCATCCGTAATCTCTACGGCCAGCACATCGCATTCGGTATAGGCAAAATTAGTGGCCGCCATCAATTCGCGCGCGCGGTCAGGGTCATCCACGATTAATCGATCAATCGCGCAATCCGTCGTGTCGAGAGTGGTCATCGCCATCACGTGCACGTTATGCTTCGCGAGCAACGCCGTCAGATCATAAAGCTGGCCGACGCGATTCGGTAAAAAAACCGAGAATTGTTTTACCGGATCAGTGGCAAGCGGGGTGGCGGTGTCAGACATAAACGGCGACTGCTGTATGCCGCGGTGGCGGGTGGCGGTCAATGCCGACGTGCGCGGCCGACAGGAGGCTTGAGTGTCGTGCGGTGAGCACCCAACGTGCGGCATGGTTTTTTATCAGCAGATTTCCGCGCTCTAGGATGAAGCCGTCCGAGGTGCATCAAGCGGTCGCCCAGCGCGCAAATAACAGTGCGCGCTTGGTGCTGCGGGGCATTGGGCTAAACGCCGTGCTGGCGGTGGTGAAATTAGCGGGGGGCATCTTCGGCCACACCTATGCGCTGATTGCGGATGCGGCAGAGTCCATGCTCGATATTTTATCTTCGACGCTGGTGTGGGCGGGTTTTCGGGTGGCGGCGCGTCCGCCAGATGCGAATCATCCTTACGGCCACGGCAAGGCGGAGCCGCTCGTTGGGTTGGTGGTCGCTTTATTTATTTTTGTCATGGCCGGTTGGGTGGCCTCGCATGCCATCCATGAAATTCGGACGCCCCATCAAGGTCCGGCCTGGTGGACCTTATTAGTGTTAGCTGGCGTGATCGTTGCAAAAACATGGTTCTCGCGGCGCATGGGGCTGGCGGGCGAAGAGGTGGGGAGCACGGCGCTGGGCATCGAGGCCATGCATCATTGGTCTGATGCCATCACTTCGGGCGCCGCCTTTGTGGGTATTAGTATCGCGCTATGGGGCGGCGCAGGTTGGGAAACCGCTGATGACTGGGCCGCTTTATTTGGCTGTGTGATTATCGCCTTCAATGGTTTTAGTATGTTTATGCAGGCCCTCGGCGATGTGATGGATACAGCTGCGCCGCAGAATTTCGAAAATGAGGTGCGGGCGCTCGCCCTCGCGGTGCCCGGAGTGCACGCGCTCGACAAAGTGCGGATGCGCAAAAGCGGGCTCAGTCACCTGGTGGATATTCAGGTGCGAGTGGATGGTGATTTAACGGTGCGCGAAGGCCACGGCATCGCGCACGCTGTCAAGGATGCGCTCATTGCTTCGGCGAGTCATCGTATCAGTGATGTGACGGTGCATATCGAGCCCGCCGCTGGCCTCGGCCTGTGACTGGCGGCTGCGGTCTTAACGCTAGGGCGCCTTGGCCTCAGTAGCTAAGGAGTTAGCTCGGCGGGAGCCTTACCTATAACAACGCCATCCCAGCAGGGAGTTTAGCTAGACAATAATAGAACGAGTGGTTCATTCAGGATCTCTGCACGTTATCTTGTGGGACTAACGCGGCCGATCGCAGGCCCAGCAATCCATCTTCCTTTCTGCCACCACCCTTTACGCATGCGTTGCTTCTGGCTCCTTTTCTTTGCCCTCGGTTTAGTTGGCTTGAGCCTGACGGCGCTCGGGACGGAGTCGGCGACGCGGGGGAGTTTCCTCTTCTCCAGTGGCGGCCATAAATTGACCGTGTGGCATTATCGTCCGGCTGGAGCATCGGCGGATGCCCCGGTGCTGTTTGTGATTCATGGCGTGGGACGCAATGCCGAGGAATATTTGCATGATTGGGTGGCACTGGCTGAGCAGAAAAAAGTCCTGCTGGTGGTGCCAGAGTTCTCTAAAACTGAATTTCCCGGTGAAGAGGCTTTTAATTCCGGCAATTTATTTGATGCCAGCGGCCTGCCGGTGCCGCGGGCCCAATGGTCCTATAGCATGATCGAGCCGATCTTCGACGCCGTCCGGGAGCGCTTGGGCAGTCAGCGCAACGATTACCTGATCTATGGCCATTCGGCGGGAGCGCAATTCGTCCAGCGATTTTTGTATTTTGTCCCAGAGGCGCGGGTGACTCGTCTGATCGCGGCCAATGCCGGTTGGTATATGCTGCCTGAATTGACCACGGCTTTTCCCTACGGACTTAAAGGGACGGTTTTAAACGAGGCGGCGCTCCGGACGGCATTTGCGCGTCCGCTGGTGGTGCTTTTGGGCGAGGCCGATATTGATTCACAGCACAAAAGCCTTCGCCATACCCCGGAAGCTGATGCGCAAGGACTCTATCGCTTTGCGCGCGGGCATTATTTCTTTGCCCACGCTAAGGCCGCGGCCGCGGCGCTGAACACGCCTTTTAATTGGACCTTAGCCACCGTGCCTAATGTGGAGCACTCGAACCAGGGAATGGCCCCATCGGCGATGCAACACCTCTTGCCACTTTCCAGTCTTTAACTTATTTAACCCTGATACCTATGAACCTAACACCCTATACACTTCGTCGCGCGAGCAATCTCGCGCTGCTGGCTTTTGCCGCCAGCCTTTCTTTAGCCCAAGCTCAATTGAGCCCGACCGCACCCGCGGCCCAGAGTCCCAAAGAAGAGACGGTGGTGCTCCAGACTTTCACCGTTACGGGTTCTAATATTAAGCGCCTCGACGCGGAAAAGAGCCTCCCGGTCACAGTCATCGATCAAGAGGCCATGGAAGTTCGCGACGCTGCGCAAGCGGCGGATCTGCTTACTTCGCTCCCGCAAGTCACCGGTTTGCCTGGTAACGAAACCGCCACGCTGGGCGCCACCGCGCGCGGCGACAACGCCACGGTTTCATTGCGCGGCATCCCTTCCAGCAACACGCTCATCTTGTTGAATGGCCGCCGGCTCGCCCCGCACCCGATCAGTCAATCAGAGGCTGGGGTCCCCACGCTCTCAACCAATGTGAACCAACTGCCGAATCGCGGCCTCGATCATATCGACGTACTGCGCGATGGCGCTTCCTCGATTTACGGCACCGACGCGGTCGCGGGGGTCATTAACTATATTACGCGCCGTAACTATAACGGCACCGAGCTGCAATTACGTTACGGGGAGACTAATTATCGCGACGGAGCAGAGTTTCGCTCCACCCTCACGCATGGCTTCGATTTTTCTAATGGGAAGGGTCGCGGCATGATTGTGGCTGATTACTATACGCGCCAAGCAATGTTTGCGCGGGATCGGGAGTTTTCAGCTGAGGCCGACAACACCTACCGCGCCCCGGCGCCGTGGAATGTCGCCACGAACACCACGTTCAATCTGCGCTCCGCCACCAGCGAATATGGTAATTATCTGCTCGGCACGATCACGGCGACCAACGCCTTTGGGGCGGTCACCGGCTTCACCGGGGCGCGGCCAACGGGCGTGCCGACGAGCCTCGCTTCCGCGACAGGCGTATTTTATCTCGCCCCCAATGGTAATGGGCTAGGCGGCGCGCAATTTCTAACCACGGCGCCCTCCCGGGCTGGGATTACGCATGACTATTACTGGAATAACAACGCCTACCGCGTGATCCAGCCTCAGTCGAAGCGCTATAATATTTTCGCCAGCGGCGAGTACGACCTGAATAGCCGCATTACTTTATTCACTGATCTGAGTTTCTATCGCGCTGATTCGCTGACCTATCGTGAGCCGGACGGGATCACGCAGAGCACCGATGGCTTCATTATCGTGCCTGCCACCAATCCGTGGAATCCCTTTGGCACGCGCTTCTGGTCCACCACTGGCGCCGCTAACACCGACGGCACCGCCCGCCTGACGGGGACGCCTTCAGCGGTCTCCATTACCAATAAACGCCTGACTGATTTGATGGATCGCACGGCCACGGTGACCAATACCATCTATCGCGGGGTCGCCGGGCTGCGCGGCAAGCTTTTCAACAACTGGACCTGGGAGAGCGCGGTACTCTATTCGCAAGCTCACGTCACCGATGAAGAGGAAGGCCCGAGCCGGAAGAGCCTGCTCATCGCCGCCATTAACCAGACCGATCCTTTGAAGGCGTTTAATCCTTTCACCCGGACCTTTGCCGTGCAGAACGGCGGCCTCGTGGTGACGGGCCCGTACGTTAATTCTTCGATGGTGCAGTCGGGCTTCCGCTCAAAATTTATTCGTGAGGGCTTTACAAAATTGGCAAGCGGCGACGTCCGCGCGGCCGGCGATGTGCTCTCGATCTGGGGCGGCAACGCGATCGGCGCGGCAGTCGGGGGCGAGTGGCGCTACGAAGGCTATGATGATCTGCGTCCAGCCTACGCCGGCTTAAATCCGGCTGGCTCCGGTTTAGACGAAGCCACTAACGATTTCCTCGGGTTCTCCCCCAACCCTGACACCCACGGTACGCGTCATGTGGAGGCGGCTTACGTGGAGACCAACCTACCGCTGGTGGGTAATAAATTCCGCTTACCGCTGGTGCGCTCCCTTGAGTTGTCAGCCTCGGCGCGCTTCGAGAGTTACTCTGACTTTGGTGATACCACCAAACCCAAGCTCGGGGTTAACTGGCGGCCTTTTTCTTGGGCGATGGTGCGCAGTTCCTACAACGAGGGGTTTCATGCACCTAACTTAGCGCAACTTTTCACCGGTACCTTGATTCGCACCGTGACGGGCAGCACGGATACTTATCGCAGCGGCGTTACCGGTCTGACGACCGACGGCCCCTCGAATCGCCGGAGCGTGGCCGCGGGTAATCCCAATCTTCAACCGGAAGAATCCAAGGGTAAGTCGGCCGGAATCGTGATCGAGGTGCCGCTGGTCAAAGGCCTCTCCTTCGGAGTTGATTACTGGGAGATTGCGCAAAGCAATGTCATCGCTTCTGCGGGCTCGATTACCGATGACAACTTAGCGCTGAACGTAGCCACGCAGGCCGCGCTCGCGTCCGGTCAGGCGATTGGCTCGATCGATTTAGGCTCCGGCACCGCAAATTATAAGGGGGATGGCGCCGTCGTGCGCTTGGCGGTCACGCAGGCCGATCGTGATTCCTTCACGCTCTACAATTCCACCCGGACCGCCGGTAATCAAAAAGCCGTCGTCGGCGCGATCGATATTCTGCGCACGACTTATTTCAATAAAGCATCGGAATTTGTGAACGGCTTTGATTTCGATTTGAACTACCGTTTCCCCGTCACCGCCATCGGCAATTTCACGTTTAACACGACGTGGACTAAGCTCATCGACTTCTACGCTTATAACGCCGCTGGGGCCTCGCGCACTAATCTGCTCTGGACCAATTCTTCTACAGTCGGCGGCGCTACTCCGGTCTGGCGCGGTAGCGCTTCGCTCGGTTGGCGGCGCAATGCTTGGAGCGCCGGCCTCTCGGCTTATTATATCGGCGACTATAGCGATAGCGGCGCCACGACAACCCAAGCGATCTATGATTCGCTTGGTGCGCCGAACTACATCGTGCCCGTGGTCACGAATAGCACCACCGTCTATCGTTACCGCGTCAGCGATTCGATTACCTTCAACGCGAATATCTCCTATCGTTTGCGCACAAAAAATAAGTGGACCAATGACACCACGATTCGCCTCGGGGTTATTAACCTGCGCAATACCAAGCCACCGCTCTCCAGTGATTCACGCGGCTATGATCCTGCGATCTATAACTTGATGGCCCGCGGTCAGTCCTGGTCGCTCCAACTGACCAAGAAGCTCTAATCCGGCAAATTTTGCGGGGCAGGGGGCGTGATTAAATCACGCGGCGGGGCGCTACGCTTAAATGAGTAGCGACCCCTCTGACGGTGACCCTGCCCGCGTTTTTGCTGAACGTAGGCCAATGGTGTTAAATTTAGTTCGTCCCCATTATGTCTGACGCTGCGCCGCTTCGCGTGCCTATCCCGGGTGGAACCAGCCGAAGCCAAAGGCAGTTGCTGGCCTGTACTCTCGTGGTGGTGCTGGCCAGTTTGCTGGCTTCACTCATTCAGAATTCTGGTGGGCGGGTGCAGGTTATGGATCTCAAGATCCCCACCCAGAATGGGCAGTGGTTGGTCGCCGATCTTTTCCGGCCCCGCTCGGCTACGAGTGA
>NEUY01000012.1 GCA_002304425.1 Opitutia bacterium Tous-C10FEB | reverse complement strand
ACAGTTGCCCTTTCCGGAAGGCCGGGCGGCGGGCGTGGTGCTCGACGCGCTCTATCACGGGCAGGGGGATGCAGGAATGTTGAAGGCAAAATTGCTCGGAGTGACCGCGCTCTTCACCGGGTTCTATCAATTCTTGACCAGCGATGGTTGGATGAAGGTGCTGCAGTTTAAAATTCTGCGTTTAGATCGATGGGCCGGACTGCAGGAGCCTTGGACTTTGCATGAGCGCCTCGATACATATTACTACAACTTCGCCGTAAAATATCCCGCGATGATTCCGCGGATTCTGGGCACGGATATTCGCCAGCTCGGGCTGCGCGTGACGCTTGATGCCGCCATGCTGGGGGTAGGCGGTTTAATGGGTATTCGGATCGCCTCGAGCGTTATGCTCGGAGCTTTTATTAATTTTTTCATTCTCGCCCCCATCATGATTCAGCGGGGTGACATTAAAGCGTACACGGCCCCGACGGGGGTGCTCGTGCAGATCACGCGCGGGGAAATTGTTAATCAATGGGCCCTGTGGTGGGGCGTGTCATTGATGGTCGTTGGCTCGATGGTCAGTTTATTGGGTAAACCTGAATTGATCCGTGGCCTCTTTAAGTCGAAGCCGGCCGGCGTGGCCGGCTCTCCGGGGGTTGATGTGCTCAAAAAAATTGAACTCCCCTTGTGGCTATCGGCCGTGGGCGTGCCTATTTTCTGCGTATTGGGCGCGGGCGTTTCGCATTGGTTTTTCGGAGTGCCTTGGTTGCTCGCCTTCATCTCCTTTCCGCTGATCGCTATTCTTGCGGTCATTGCGACGAACTCGATGGCGCTCACTTCGTGGACCCCGACAGGTTCGCTGGCTAAAATCACCCAATTTTCAATGGGCGCCATTGATCGGACCAATCCGGCGAGTAATTTGATTCCAGCGGGAATGACCTCGGAGATAGCGGCGAATGCGGCTAATTTACTTTCTGATATCAAACCGGGTTACATGCTCGGGGCTAAGCCGCGGCAGCAGGCTATCGGCCACGTGATTGGGATTTTTGCGGGCGCGCTCTCGGCGGTGCCACTTTTCTATTTATTGTTTCTGCCGAAGGCAGCTGATGGAACCCGCTCAGTTTCGACGCTAGTCTCAGATCAATTTGCAATGCCGGCGGCCTTACAATGGAAAGGCGTAGCCGACCTAATTGCGAATGGGCTAAAAACCCTGCCGTCTTCAGCTATTATCGCGATGGCGGTCGCCGCGGTGGCGGCCTTGTTGATTGAGGTCATGCGAATGGTAACCAAGGGCCGTTTTCCTCTGTCGGCGGTTTCGATCGGGCTCGGCGTGGTACTGCCGCCCGATGCCAGTTTTGCGATGTGGGTAGGGGCCTTGATTTTCTGGTGGTATGGCCGGAAAAATTCCACGGCCGGGACGAAGGGCCACACTTTCTGGGTCGAAGGCTGCGAACCGATCTGCGCTGGGCTCATTGCCGGCGCGGCTTTAGTCGGCATCGGCAACGCCATCGTCAATGTCATGCTGAACTAATAAAATGGTGGAGGTGAGGGGAGTTGAACCCCTGTGTCCCTGGCCTTCACGCGCCGCATCTACCTGTGTAGCGTCTGATTGGATCTCACCTCAGGGGCGCGATGACGCACGCTCCTCCCTCGGCCAGTCATGGTTTGAAGATACCACGGCGACGTCACGACGGCCGTCACCGTTATTCCTGCTGTCGATGCTCTTATCCCCTAGCAGGTGTCAGGGTAAGAACATGGCTGCAATTTTTAGGCAGCCAGAGGCATTTCTTCGAATGTGCCGTTTGTTTGTTTTGAAGGGGGATTAACGAGAGTCCTTCGCTCTCGACAGGCAGCTGCGCGCTCTAACCAAGGGTCGAATCCGGAACACCCCCATGAAAAAATCAAGGGTCTGGTAACTAAGTAACAAGTGCAGGAGACCATTTTGTGGAGCACACCGTCAAAGAACATGATTCGCCCGGCGGGCCCAGCATTCTGGGCAAGTCGAGGGAGGACCGGCAACGTGCCACAATGTTGCTCGAATGCAAGCTGTCCGCGGCCGGCGCTAAGGCGCTAAAAGACGGGTCAGATCATCTGCTCGTAACTCGCGAGCACCGGCCAATCAGCCGCGGCTAAATCATAACTGCGTAGCTCCATCGGGGTAACCCAAGCGAGCGCTTGATGTTCAAGCGGCTGCGGCGCTGGCGAGTCAGGACGGAGGACGCAGACAAAGGGAATCATTTTGATGACCACGGTTTGGTAGTCGTGCAAAAAAGTGGGCAACGGTTGGAGCTCGGTGATTTGGCAACCGAGCTCTTCCTGGATTTCGCGAATAATGGCGGCGGCGGCGGCTTCGCCGGCTTCAACTTTTCCGCCGGGAAACTCCCATTTGTTGGGGAAATGTTTATGGGCCGGTCGTTGGGCGATGAGTAGCCGCCCGTTTTTTATGACGAGGGCGCAAACAACAGGAATGGGCGACGAGGCAGTCATGCGATCAGGTGGCCTGAGTGTTGGTGGCGGTAGCCCAATAGGCAGCTTTTTTTAGTTAAAATATTGTGCCGCTTCTTGCATCACACCGGAGAGCCTGCCTCCATCTCGGGATGGCAAAGTCGGCCGATCCCTCCGCTCAATTTGTCGCCCGAATTAGTTTCGTCGGGCGCGCTGAAGGTTTGGTAAAAAATTTAGCGGGTTTCAAAAAAAAGCATCACACCGTGCCGGATGCAGTGAATGCAGCCACCAGCGCATTTCTGGGGAAGCTTTGCCTCAATGAATTAACCGCTGAGGCGGAGCTACTTTTTCAACGCACTAAGGTCGCGCTCAACTACAAACGGGCCGATCTGACGTTAGCGATCACGAGTCCCACGGCGGTGTTATCAGCTAAAGATTTCACCTGGGAGCTGACCTATGCCCTCGAGGCGGAATCACCTGCGAGCTATTGTCTGACCCGCACCTTGCATAGTCTGGCGAGCAGCCACTTCGTGGAACTCGCGGAATTTAATGAAGTGTTTGCGGGAATGTTTGGGGGGATCCTGTTCACCTTAACGAAGAATGTTTCCGTCGAAGCGGTGATCGATGCGGTCGAGGCTTGTGCGGGTGAGGGCGGGCTCACGGTTCACTATCCCTCGGATTGTCGGCACTGTGTGCTCTCGGTTGAGCAGGTCGCAGCCGAAGTGATTTGTGATGGAGCTACGCTGGAATTGCGTTTTTCCCGGTCGGGCGCGCCGGCTGAATTAGTGACGGCCTTTCTCGCGGTGCGCGCGGCTTTTGCGCTGACTAAAAATCGGGTGTTGGCTGGTTTGTTATAAATAAAAAAGCGGCGGTGATTAGCCGCCGCCGCAAGTTTGACCGTTTGAGTGAGCGGGCTGCTTTAGGCAATCATATCGGCGACAAAGGCACGCTCTTCGGCGAGCTCCTTATTGGTCGCGGCAATCTTCGATTGAGCAAAAGCATCCATCGCGTAACCGGTAATCACTTCATAGCTACCGGCGGTCGTGGTGCGAACGGGCATGCCGGCCCAGACATTGGCGTCAAAACCGTAGCGCCCCTCGCTCTTTACCGCGATCGAGTGGATTGCGCCAGGGGTGACGAGGGAGCGCACGTGATCGACGAGTGCATTCGCGGCGGAGGCGGCGGAGGAAAGGCCGCGGGCGGCGATGATGGCGGCGCCGCGTTTGCCGACCGTCTCGCAGAACGGGCCCTGCAGCCAGGCGGTATCCGTGATCACGGCGGTCGCCGGCTGGCCACCGATGGTGGCGTGGGCATAGGCTGGGAACATCGTGGGACTGTGATTGCCGTAGATGAAAATATCTTTGACGGCAGTAAGATCGACGCCGGCTTTTTTCGCCAGCTGGGTTTGGGCGCGATTTTGATCGAGGCGGACCATCGCGGTGAAGCGCTCCGCGGGAAGGCGCTTGGCCTGGCTGGCGGCGATCATGCAATTCGTGTTGGCCGGATTGCCGACGACGGCGATGCGGGCATCGGCCGCCGCGACGGCGTCTATCACCTGGCCCTGACCGATGAAAATCTTGCCGTTGTCCTTGAGAAGATCCGCGCGCTCCATGCCGGGGCCGCGGGGCTTGGCGCCGACGAGTAGGCACCAGTTAGCATCCTTGAAGCCGACGGCCGGGTCAGAAGTTTGCACGATGCCCTTCAGCAAAGGGAAAGCGCAGTCATCGAGTTCCATCGCGACGCCCTCGAGCGCTTTTAGCGCTTTTTCAATGGGCGCCTCGATGAGCTGAAGAATAACGGGCTGGTCCGGTCCAAACATCGCCCCGGAGGCGATCCGAAACAGCAGCGAATAACCGATCTGGCCGGCAGCGCCAGTCACGGCGACACGAATGGGGGTTTTCATAAAGTGATTAACTTAGCAATGGGAGCGTTGAGCGCACGGTTGAAATAGACTCGGGAGAAAGATTAAGCGGAAGCAGTTGTCGTCGACAGCGCAGCTAATTTTCGAGCGCGGCCGATTACGGGAAGCGAGGGGCGAGCGCCGCGTGGATTTCGCGGACCAATTTTTCGGTAGTCGCCCAGTCGATGCACGCATCGGTAATAGAGACGCCGTAACGTAATTGGTTTTTAGGTTGAGGAAAGGACTGACTGCCTGCGCCGAGGTTGCTTTCGATCATCGCGCCGATGATCGAAGTATTGCCCGCCTGCAGTTGCGTTAGTAATTCACGCATCACCTCAGGCTGACGCTCGGGTTGCTTGGCCGAATTATCGTGGGAGCAATCAACCAAAATGGCTTGGCGGAGGCCGGCCTTGGTGAGCAATTGCTCAGTTTGGGTGATATGGGCGGGTGAGTAATTGGGTCCAGTGGCGCCACCGCGCAGGACGACATGGCAGTCGGGGTTGCCCCGCGTGACGATCGCGGAGGCCGAGCCATCGAGGTTGATGCCGAGGAAAGTGTGCGGTTGGCTGGCGGCCTTAATCGCATTGATGGCGGTTGCGATCGACCCATCGGTGCCATTTTTAAAACCGAGCGGCATCGAGAGGCCAGAGGCCATTTGTCGATGCGTTTGTGATTCAGCGGTACGCGCGCCAATGGCCGACCAACAAATAAGATCGGCGATGTATTGCGGCGTAATCGGATCAAGCAGTTCGGTGGCGGTAGCTAAACCGAGATCGAGGACATCACGTAAAAAAGTCCGCGCGAGGCGTAGGCCCGTGGCGATGTCATGGGAACCATCCAAGTGGGGATCCATCACGAGCCCCTTCCAGCCCACCGTGGTGCGGGGTTTTTCAAAATAAACCCGCATGACTACGAGCACACGATCGGCGACTTCATTTTTTAGCGCGGCTAACTGGCGAGCGTAAGCCCGACCAGCTTCAAGGTCGTGGATTGAGCACGGCCCAATAATCAGCAGGAAGCGGTGATCGTCGGTGAAGATTAAGCGATGAATCTCGCGGCGGGTGCGCGTCACAAATTCTGCCTGCGCCTCAGTTTTTGGTAACTCGGCTAAGAGTGCGGCGGGCGAGGGCAGCGCACGAGTTTCGACCACATTGATGTCAGAAGTTTTCTGCATGAACGCTCAGCTTGGGGCGGACCAGGGCCCTTGATCAAGTTCTCGCTGTGTGCTAAGAATTCGGGCAAAGAATTGGCCGGTCGCCTACCCCTAAGCGACCGGCCGTTGCTTTCTTAGTTACCCCAAAACTCCCCGCTAGGCGGGGAGAAGTGTTACTTGACTGCGTTACTAATGTTTAGTTTCATAATTCCGTCAACTAAAAGATTATAAGTTTTTTAAATCCTGTGCTATCTGTTATTATATAGTTACTTAAGATATGTTACAAATGATTACAGGCAGTAATTTTTTTTGCAATAGTAAGGCAAAAGCGGTGTTTAAAATCACGGGAGAGGACGCTTTTTCCTTCTTACAGGGTCAATTCAGCAATGATTTGCGAACGCCGGTGGGCGGGGCGACTTATGGGTTATGGCTTAATCAAAAAGGCAAGGTAGTGGCAGATAGCGTGTTGCTGAGAATCGCCGAGAATGAATTTTTAGCATTCAGTAACCATTCGCTGGCGAGCGTGATCCAGCAGCGCCTGCAGGATTATCTGGTGGCCGATGAGGTTAATTTGAGCGACGAGACTATTTCTTACGATCGCCTGATCATCAGCGGGGCGGGGTGCGGAGCTCTCATTAAGGATTTCGTCAAAAGTGAGCTGAGGGTCGGCCAATTTATTCAGTGGGGAGATTTATTTGTCGTTCCGGGGGGCCAACTACCGTTTGAAAATTACACTGTAATCGGCCCGCAAAAATCGCTGGCGAGTTGGTGCGACCAATGGGTCGCTCGTGGGTGGGTCGAGGGAAGTGAGTTGGCGTGGGATTGGGCGCGCATTGCTGCCGGCGTGCCGGCAATCCCCGACGATTTAGGTCCAACCGATTTGCCCCAGGAAGGGGGCTTGGAGGTAGGCGTGATTGCTTACAATAAAGGCTGCTATCTGGGACAGGAAGTTATGGCGCGGTTAAAAAATTTAGGCCAAGTGCGCCGACGATTGCACGTGGTGCGAGGTCGAGGTGCGCCGCCTGCGCGCTTAGCGGTCCTTTATCAAGGCGGGAAAAAAATAGGGGAGCTGCGCTCAATCGCGCAGCATCAAGAAGGCTTCGTTGCCTTGGCCATGCTTGCTTTAATCAATTTGAATGCGCGGGCGGGCTTGGGACTAACGCCCACGGGGCCGGCAACGATTTGGCTTGGTGCGCATGAGTGAGCTCGCCGCTTTAGCAAAACTTTGCCTCCGTTGGGGCGCTCCACCGGCTGTCGCCGAGGCGATGGCGCGGCAATTGTTAAAGCGGGCCGAGCAATTGATGAGCGAACGCGGGTTGTCGCGGGAGCAAGCTTTGGCTTATCTCCTTAATCTTATGGCGCAGGGGCAAGCGGGCAAAGTATCGCCAGAATTTCAGCCCCCCGCCGCGGCCAGTCCGCCCTCAGAATAGAAAGGCGAGATTATCAAAGTAGGCGTTTACCCAGTGCTGGGCCCCGAAAAAATAGATCAGTGCCGCCACCCCGAGCATGGGGCCAAACGGCACGTGGACCCCGAGCGTGATTTCCGCCGGTTGTCCGGAGGCGGACGTAGCGGGTAGGCCGAGGGCGGGTGCTCGGCCTGATGTTTTTTTCCACAAATAAGTTCCCGCGAGCCAAACACAGCCGAGGAGGGCACCGCCAAACAAGCTAAACACCGCGCCTTGCCAGCCAATAAAAGTGCCAAGGGCGCCTAAATATTTTACATCACCAAAGCCCATCGCTTCTTTGCGCAAAATAGCTTCAGCAAAAAGCGCGATCCACAAAACGAGAGCAGAGCCAATGAACAAACCGAGTATCGCGGAGCGGCCGGCTTGTAGGCTAGCCACGGCGAACAGGGGGTGGCTGTGGCCATGTAAAGCGGGAACCGCGCACGATAAAATAAGTCCGGTGGCCGCCCCGCCAATGGTAAAGACGTCGGGAATGATTAAGTGATCGAGATCAATAAACCATGCACAGATGACCATCGCACAGAGCCCCATCCCCACGAGGGCTTTGGCGGGAGAGAACTGGACCCAGCAGGCGAGGAAAAGCGCGGCCGTGAGCAATTCGATCGCGGGGTAACGGAAGCTAAAAAGCCGGCGGCAGCAGCGGGCGCGGCCGCGCAGCAGGAACCAGCTAAACACGGGGATATTATCATACCAAGCAATTGCCTGACCGCAGCCACAGTGGGAACCGGGCCGCACGATCGATTCATTCTTGGGGATGCGATAGATGCAGACGTTAAGAAAGCTACCGATGCATGCACCAAACAGCGTGACCGCGAGCGGGAAAAACCAAGGAAAGAGGTGGGCGATCTCAGTCAAGGATGCCATAATCATTGGGCCGCGCTGAGCGCTGCTTGCATGGTGGTCGTCGGGACAGCGCCTTGCGTCCAGAGCTCAAGAGCGCGGGCGCCTTGATGGACGAGCATGGCGAGTCCGTTGGTGTGCGCTAGACCCAGCTCAGCCGCTTGGCGTAAAAGTGCGGTTTGCGGTGGGCGGTAGATCATGTCGAACACCGCCGCTGGTCGGGGGATTTTATGCAAGTTGATGGGGGCAGGATCGCTGGGGGCTAAGCCCAAGGAAGTGGCATTAATGACAACAGCGCCGGCGGGTAGAGTGGCGGGCGGGGCGGCCAGATCAAAACCTCGGACAGGGATTAATTGATCGGGGCGTACTAACTCGGTGAGTAGTTTGCCTAAAGTTGCGGAGGTGCGGTTGCCGATCCAAAGCGAGGCGCAGCCTTGGCGCAAACTTTCGGCGGCGGCGGCGCGCGCGGCACCGCCGGCGCCAAGTAAAATGATGGGCGCGCCGGCAAGAGTGACGCGCAAATCCTGTTGCAAGGCGGCGGCTAAGCCAAAGCCATCCGTGTTGGCCCCGCGCCAGCCAGTGGGGGTGGCGGTGAGCGTGTTAGCTGCTCCGGCTGCGCGGACAAAGTCATCGCTCGATTCAAGCTGATCAATGACGAGGGCTTTATGTGGGACGGTTAAATTCAGGCCGTAAAATTTTTTCTGATGAAACAAGGTCAAGGCCCGGGGCAAAGTTTCCGGCGCGATATCAAATTTAAAGTAATGCCAATCGCAGAAGCGGGGCTGCGTTTTGGTCAATTGCGCCAAGGCCGCGTTGTGCATGGCTGGGCTGAGGGAGTGCGCGATCGGCCGGCCGATGACCGCCAGAGCCGTACCCGCGAACGACCATTGTTCTAGATCAGCGAGGGTATGAATAGGCTCAGGGGCGGTGCTCATGGGCAAACCTAGCAAAGCTCACTGAGGGGACGAGAACGAGCCCGATTTTACGGCTGCGCTTGGCGTTCGTGATTCGATTCAAATTCCGCGACAAAGTCAGCGAAGAGGCGGGCAGGCGCGAGTTGCTCGCTGGCCGCGTAATGGTGAGCGAGATTGCGGCAGCAGCGGCAAAGCACCTCGCGCACTGGCGTGGGGGCCAAGTCGGCCAAGGTGGGCTCGTTGTCATTCAGGCGAGCCAGTAAGAGAACTTCTGGCGCGCTCAAAAAAACACCGGCATGAAAAGGATCGAGAAAGAAGGGCGGAGTTTCTTCGTAACAGCCGACAATAAAATGACCCGGTAAGGCGACGGGCTCGAGGGGCAGGCCGATCCGCTCGGCGATGAGCAGGTATACGATGGACAGTGATAGGGGCAGACCTTTGCGCCGGATGAGCACTTGATCGAGAAAGCTATTGAGTGGATCGGTATAATGCTCGGTGTTACCGCGTAAGCCAAATTCTTGCAGCAGCACGTGATTGAGCACGCGGCATTTTTCGCGGGGGGTGCTGCCGGCGGTGATGAGCTCACGGCACCGTGCGGCGAGGGCATCTAATTGGGTGCAGCACGAACCAACGTCGAGGTCCGCATTAACGGTGCGACTCAAAAGGAGGGCGCCAGTTTCCAGTTCATAATTCAGCGAGCGAATAAATCGGCGAAAATCACCGACTGGATCAGCGGAATTCAGCCGACCAAGATAGTGGGCGGCATGGGCAGCGAGCGTTTGGTTGGGCTGGCTGGCGACGGCGCGCAACAGCTCAACGCTTTCGTCGCCGTGGGCTAAAAATAATTTCAGCAAGGCCTGTTGCACAACTGGGGAAGGATCATCCAGCAATTGCGGCAGGGCTTCTTTTTGCGAGATCGTGAAGGACAGCGCTGCCATGTAAATTAGCCAAGTCGGTGTGCTCTGCGGCGCAATCGGGAAATATTTTAAGTTTTCCCAGGATTTATTCCCGGGGGCCGTAAAGGGCGGTGCCGACGCGAACCATCGTGCTCCCTTCGGCAATCGCCGATGCGAGATCGTCACTCATGCCCATCGATAGTTCCCTCAGGGGTGTCCCGAAGCGGGTGGCCAGTTCATCGCGGATGTTGCGCAGGTTGGCAAAAGTGCGCCGTGCAATGTCGGCATCATCAGCCAACGGGGCTACGGTCATGAGTCCGTCGACTTGCAGGTGGGGCTGCGCCATCGCGCATTCGAGCAGGCGGGGAGCGTCAGCAGGCTCAATTCCAAATTTAGCCGGATCATGCCCGGCATTAATTTGTAATAGCACGGACAGCTTTTTACCGAGCTCCCCGGCGGCGCGGTTGAGGGTCGCGAGGAGCTTTTCACTATCAACGCTCTGAATCCGGGTAAAATGAGTCGCGGCTAGCTTGGCTTTATTGGATTGGAGATGGCCAATCAGCTCCCAGCGCAATGCGGGGGCAACGCCGATGATTTTTGGGATAGCCTCTTGGACTCGATTTTCTCCCACTGCGGTAAGTCCATAACGGATCGCATATTCTGCGGCGGTGACCGGATGGTTCTTAGTCACCGGCAACAAGGTGACCTCGTTCGGCGAGCGTCCCGCCACGCGACAACACTCGGTTATTCGAAGCATGAGAGCATCTGCTCTTTGGCGGAAGGTATCATATTCGATAAACATCTCTTGGTATGTATTTTAGATTGGCCTGCTGATAAGTTATATTTATACTGAGCGCAACAGTCCCATTGTATGCAAATTGAGAATTTTAAAATTTTTGCCGATTTAGTGGAAACCAAGAGTTTCTCCAAGGCCGCGAAGTTGAATGGCATTACCCAGTCAGCTGTTAGTCAGCAGGCCCGTTCGATGGAGCGCAACTTTAAGACGCTGATGGTCGATCGCAGCCAGAAGCAGTTTAATCTCACCCGTGAGGGGCAGCGAATTTATGAGGCCGCCAAGGAAATTCTCCATGGCTACGAAAAGTTGGAGAGCGATTTGCAGGAAATGAAGAAGGTGATTAGCGGCACGATTCGGATTTCTACGATTTACTCGATTGGGCTGCATGAATTGCCGCCCTATATTAAAAAATTCCTGCACGATTTTCCTTCGGTCAATGTGCGGGTGGAGTATCGGCGGTCTAATCTGGTGTACGAAGATATCTTACATAACTCCGTGGATTTTGGCTTAGTCGCCTTTCCGCAGAAGGTGCGGCAGATTGAGATGCTGCCCTTCCGCAACGATCGCCTAATTTTAATTGCGCACCCAAATCATCCTTTGGCTAAGGGCGCTGACGTAGAAATGAAGGCGCTCGCTGCGCATAAATTCATTGGCTTTGATCCGGATATTCCAACGCGGAAGGCGGTCGATCAGATTTTCCGCGATTTCAAATTAGAAATCACGCCCGTGATGGAGTTTGATAATATTGAGACGGTGAAGCGCGCCGTGGAGATCGATCATGGCGTGGCGATTGTGCCGCAAGCGACCGTTCTGCAAGAAGTCCGGCAGGGTACGCTCGTGACTATTGCCTTCAAGGGGCGGGAATTCACTCGGCCGCTCGCTATCTTGCATCGCAAAGGTCGGGTGCTCACGCCCGCCATGAAAAAATTTATTGAGATTCTCGGCGCGGAACCCACCGAGGTGGGCGCTAAAATCTAATCGGGGATGCTTTCCGCCGCGCGTGGCTTGTGCCGCAGGGCTGAAGGCCGCAGATTTTTATTATGCACCTTTTTATTCGTCGGATCGCTGGGCATTCTGGGCTGGGGCTCATCCTGGGCGGCTTGTTGAGCGGCGCGGTGTTGCTGGCCGCGCCGGACACCGTACCGAGCGCCGCCTTACCGGCGCCGACGTGGCAACTCCCTGACTTAGCCGGTCAGCTCGTCAGCTCTGAGCAATTTAAGGGCAAGGTCGTGGTGGTCGATTTTTGGGCGACGTGGTGTCCGCCATGTGTGGCCGAAATTCCCGGCTATATTGCCCTCCAAAAAAAATATGCCGCGCAAGGCTTGGTAATTATCGGCATTTCGATGGATCGCCGTGGTCCAGCGGCCGTCCAGCGATTTACGGCTGCGCGCGGCATAAATTATACAATTGTGATGGGGGATGACGCTAGCGCGGAGGCCTTCGGTGGGATTGAGGCTCTGCCGACGACATTTTTAATTAACCGCCAAGGCGACATTGTGCACCAAAAAATCGGAGCAGTTGCCCTGGAGGAATATGAAAAACTGGTGCAGCAAGCGCTGCAGTGATGGCCGGTTAAGGCTGGGTGCTGGCGCCGTGGGCAAATCGGGGCAATGATGATGAAATTCCAAATTAGCCTTTTGCTGCCTTTGGCTTGTGCGCTGCTTTATGTGGTGGCCGCCCTGACCGTGAAGCGCGCCGCGGCCTTAGGTGCGGGCATCTGGCGCACGGGGTTTTTATCAAACTGGACCGTCGCGCTATTTTTCCTGCCACTGTGGTGGGGGGCTTCGGCGGCCCATCAACCGAGCCTCGATTATTGGCAGCCGGCCGTGACCGCATTACTATTCTTTGCGGGCCAAGCGTTCACTTTTTGGGCCTTAAGCCACGGTGATGTTTCGGTCGTGACCCCAGTCATGGGCACCAAAGTAATTTTGGTCGCGCTGTTCAGCAGCTTACTTCGCGTGGGGGTGGTCCCCTGGCAATGGTGGGTTGGGGCCGGCCTGAGCACGGCGGCGATCATGCTGCTGCACCGAGGTAGCGGAGCGAACCGACCGCGGGTTGGGCGGACGGTGTTGCTCGCTTTTTGCAGTGCGACCGCTTTTGGGCTGGGGGACGTGTTGGTGCAAAAATGGCTCCCGCACTGGGGGGCGCGGCAGTTTTTCCCGCCGATGTTCGCCGGGGTTGGTTTATTGTCCTTCGGCTTCATGCCTTTTTTCAAAGCGCCGCTGCGGGCTATGAATGCGGCCATGTGGCGCTGGGTCAGTGCAGCGGCGTTCCTCTTGGCCTTGAATAATGCCGGCGTCCTTTGGTCTATCGGTCTGGTCGGCAGCGCGACGGCCGTAAATATCGTCTACAGTTTGCGCGGACTATTCAGCGTGCTGCTCGTATGGGGGATTGGGCACTGGTTTATGAGTACGGAACAGCATCTCGAGCCGGGCGTCTTGCGCGCTCGACTGCTCGGGGCCGGCCTGATGGTCGCGGCGATCGGGCTGGTGTTAATTTAAGGCTTCGAGCGCCGTCTGGGCGCGTAACTTAGCTGGCTGATCATATTTTTTTAAAGCCGGCATCGTGAGTCCGCGTTGCCATTCAATTTTGGCGAGTGCGAGTTGTCCTGCGGCGGCATAAGCGAAGCCCAGTTCAAGAGGATGGGCCAATGCCTTTGGCTCAAGAGCGATCGCTTGGTTTAGATGCCGCTGACTCTCCTCAAATGAGGCTGCTGGTAGGCCCCCGTACCATAAGCGTACGAGCAATCGAGCGGAGAAGCCAAGGGAGGCTATTTCGTAATGCCAGCGCCCTAGTACGTGGTGGGCCCAAGCATAATCTGGGTCTAAGCGAAGCGCTCGCTCCGCCTCGGACCGCACTAAGCGCGAGTACTGAATTTTTTTGGAAATATCACTATAAGCGGCGAGGGAGCCGTAGGCCACCGCGACGGAAAGTACGTTGACCGCGTTCGCATCCAGGGCGGTGGCGCGCTGTGCATAGGCAAGAGCAGCTTGGGCGAAATCTTGCCGCGCGTCATTGGTCAATTGGTCCGCTATAAGGTCCGCGTATTGCTGGGCTATCTTTTGTAAAATATACGGGTCATTAGGCTTGGCTCGGTCTGCGGCGAGAAAAAGTTCAAGGGCGCTGGGGGAATTCCAGTTAGCCTCAGCGGCAAGGGCTGCCTCGAGGGAGGCCCGGGCACTGGTTGAACCCAAGAGCAGGAGAGTGCAAAGTAGCTTACTAAACATAAGAGCCAAACGCTCAGGGCTTCCGCATGAGGTAATGACTAACGTGCCACTCTTCACCGGCGCGGAAATTCCACAATTCGGCGCAGGAGAGGTAGAAAATTCGCCAGTACGCCCACCACTTTACGGCGTGAGCCTCCCCGTAGGTAGCGCGAAATAAGGGCATGATTTCCGCTTGGTGAGCATCCATATTTTTTAGCCAGTGTTCAGCCGTTCGCGCGTAATGCGTGCCGTTGACGCGCCAAGTGTCCACCAGGGTGAGATCGGCTTGGCACAAACTAAATAAATCATGGGCCGGCATCATGCCGCCGGTGAAAAAATATTTACTCATCCAGTCGCTCTGATCGCGCGCCACGAAGTGATAAGCGAGTTGGGCGTGGACAAAGACGTGGGCAAAAAATGTTCCGCCCGGTTTGAGCCACCGCGCGATGTGGGCGAGGAGGCGGGGCCAGTTTTTCATATGCTCAAACATCTCGACTGAGACCACGCGATCGAACTGGCCGGCCGCGAGGTCGAGATCATTCATGTCGCAGGTAATCACCGTTATGTTCGTGTAGCCCCGCGCGCGGGCTTCGGTGGTGATGTGTTCCCGCTGCGTGCGGGAATGCGACACCGCCGTGATCTGGGCGGAGGGATATTTTTCGGCCATCCAGAGCGTCAGTGAGCCCCACCCGCACCCGAGCTCAAGAATATGGTCGCCGTCGGCGAGTTGAGCGCGAGTGCAGGTCAGGGCCAGCATCGCCTCTTCCGCTTGGGCGAGGGTTGCTGGTCCTGTCAGGTAAAGTCCGCTAGAATATTTCAGCCGAGGGCCGAGGCATTTTTGGTAAAATAAAGTGGGAACCTCGTAGTGTTGTTCTTTGGACTCAGTGGTATTGACCGCGATCGGTTGGCCGGTGAGTTCGGCCGCAAAGCGTCGCAACTGGGCCACCGGATCGCGGCACGCCTCCTCGCGCAAGCGTTGGCGAAGCAAACGACGAATCCCGATGCGGATTAACCAATCGGGCAGAAGGTTTTTTTCCAGTAAGGAGTCGATCATGGCAGTTTTTTCGGGAACCAAGGGATGAAGGCGCTGGTGGTGGCTTGGTAACGGCGATAAGCCGCGCCCTTGGAGCGAATCGCTTGCTCTTCGGTCAACGGGATACCGGTCACGCGCAGCAGGAGAAATAAAATACTGAGCGGACCGATTGCCGCGATCCAGCCAAGGGGTGAGGCAAGGGCGAAAACGAAATAAGCCACCCAGATCAGCCATTCAAAAAAATAATTAGGATGTCGGCTATAATGCCAAAGACCGCGGGAGCAAACGGCTCCCTGGTTAGCCGGATCGCGCTTGAAGGCCGCAAGCTGGGCATCGGCCAGTGCTTCTCCGCCGAAAGCCACCAGCCAAAGGATGGCGCCCGCGATCTCGAGCGGTTGCAGTGCGGGCGCGGGATTGAGGCAAGCCAGGGCAAAGGCGGCGGCGAGGACCACGACCGAGAACGCTTGGAGTTGAAAAAAACCAAACATCATTGCCGGAAAATTGCCGGCCCAGTTTTTGCGCAATTGCTGATAGCGGCCGTCCTCAATGGGATGGTGACTCATCACGCGGCGATAGAGATGGGTGCCAAGGCGCAGGCTCCACAGCGAAGCCAGCGTGGCGATTAAGCCGCGGCGAAGCGGCCAGCCAGAGCCAACTACGGCGTAATAAATCGCAAGTACCGCAAATGAATAGGCCCAAATGACATCAACGATGCCGTAATTATTAAGGCGCGCCGCTAGAAAATAAAATAAGGCAAAAATCAGACAGAGGCCCGCGAGCGCGCTGAGGATAAGCAGGGGGGCCGTCATGGTGGGCGGTAGAGTTTAAGCGAGGAACAAGACGGCAATACCTGCGGCGGCGAGGCCTAGACCAAGCCAGCTCGGACCAGCTCGGCGGGCGGTGAGTACGGCGGCGAGTGGCTCCGTGGTGGCAACAGACCACAAAGCATGGAGACAGTAGGCGGCCATCGCGATATTGCCCAAAAGCATGATGGCGATGAACCAGCTCAGGCGCGCCGGCCACGAGGTTTGTTGATAAGCGACCCAAACATAAAAAGTGAGAAAGCCCGCATAGGCATCAAAGAGCGTGGCGATAAACCAGGGGTGCGTAAAAACATCCCGCGGCACGGCAAACAGTGGGCAGTGGAAACTCGCCCACGAGGTGACGCCAAGCATGGCGGCGAGAATCACGGTGAAAAGAAGTCGAAGCAGCCAAAGCATGGGAGGATTACAAAGAAAGGTTGTTGGGGCGCGTGTAGACCGCTTGGACTACCGAAATATTGCGCAGGGCGAAAGCGGTTTCACAGTAACACAGGTAGTAATGCCACTTGCGGATGAAGTGGTCATTGAAACCGAGGGCGCGCACTTGGTCGAGTTTGGCGTGAAACGACTCCCGCCAATTTAGCAGGGTGCGGGCATAATCTCGCCCCAGATCCTCGAGCCCGTGCAGCACGAAACCGCCGTGTTCAGCAAACTGTTGGTTGACGCGATTGAGCGAGAGCAGGAGCGAGCCAGGGAAGATGTGCTTTTGAATAAAATCTACGCCCGAGCGAAACTGCGGGTAGCGCGCATCAGGGCAGGTGATAAATTGGAGCGCGATCAACCCGCCGGGTTTGAGCATTCGGCTACATACTGCGGCATACTCCGGTAGGTAACGGTGGCCAACGGCTTCGAGCATTTCGATCGAGACGATTTTATCGAATTGGCCCGCGAGCTCGCGGTAGTCTTGCAGGCGGACTATGATGCGATCGCTGAGACCAGCTGCCGCAATGCGCTGAACCGCGAGGTCGCGCTGTTGCGGTGAGATGGTCAGGGTCGTGACGCGGCAGCCATAATTTTTGGCGGCATGAATGCTCCAGGCGCCCCAGCCGGTGCCAATTTCAAGCACGTGGTCAGTCGGTTGAAGGCGTAGTTTTTGACAAAGGGCATCGTTTTTTGCGACTTGCGCTTCGGCGAGGGTGCTCGCGCCACTCCAGCGGGCGGCTGAATACATCATCGAGGGATCAAGCCAGAGAGCGAAGAAATCGTTGGAGAGATCGTAATGAGCGCGAATGTTGCGTTCGGCATTCGCCCGCGTGTTGGGGCGAAGTAAGTGCCCCAAGCGATTGCCGGCGCGCAGTAAATTGAGCGCGAGTGACTGGGCCCGCTGCGATCCTGAAAGCGTGGGGGCATGTTCAACGTTTAAGACAAACCAACCGAGCAAAGCCGTGAGATCAGGCGTCTCCCAATCCCCATCTAGGTAAGCCTCCGCAAAGCCAATATCCCCATAGAGCGCAGTCTTCGTAAAAAGAGCAGCGCGGCGCACGCGCAGCGTGGCGCAGTTGTTTACCCCAGGCGCGATGAGCTGAGGCGTTATCGCCGGATCGCCAAATATTCGGACGGTTCCGTCCGGTAACTCGAGGCGGAGCTGGCCGCGCGGCATCGCTGCGAAAGCTTTAAGCACCGCGCGCTGGAAAAAAGAGCCCGCGGCGGAAGAGGCATTCAGCGGCGCAGAATTGATCGTAGTGGCAGGCGGGTTCATGCAGCAGGCGGGGCGATGGAGGAGTGGGGACGGTAAAGATCGCGCTGAGCCTCAGGCCGCGCTGATTTCGCGAACCACGGCACGCGTTTCAGGTAAAGCTGCAGCGCTTGCCAGTGAATCAGGGCCATTACTCGTAAGGTGATAAAGGGATATTTAAACGTAAACCAAGCGAGGCGCCCATTGGTCAAGCTCGTCCGAGAGCCGGTTAAAACGCTGGTGAGGGTGCGCTCCCCCGCCGCATAATCATCGATCTGAATCGCCAATTTATCTCCTGGCGTGTGCAAGGTGAAATCAAAAGCCACGTCGAGATCAGAGAAAGGGGAGACGTAGAAATATTTTGGCGTGCGCCGAGAAAAAACCGCCGCGTTTGCGGTGGTCGCGCTGGTCGCGGGCCCGAGCACAAAGGGCTTCATTTCTTTGAAGGTATTGCTGACTTCCGCGATGGAGGCGACCGGACGTCCTTGTTGATCGTAGCAAAAATAAAAAGAAACGGGATTAAATTGATAGCCGAATACCCGCGGCAAGGTGATCAGCATGACGCGCCCACCGGCCAGATCGATGCCGTGGGCCGCAAGGTGTGCGATGACGCGATCCTTTAATCCAGCGCTCGGCGCCGGCGCGGGCCCCGGGGGGGTCGGCTGGTGGATAATTTCCGTGGTCGGCAAAAAATCACGTTCGCAAAAATTGTAAACATTGCGGCGTTGGTTGGAAAACAAAGCGAGCCGCTTGGGTAAGGCGGCGATTTCATCCAGATCGATTGCAAACATGAAAATGCGATACACAAAGCGATGCGCCTTGGGCGTAAAGCGCTGGTGTAAAATCTGGCATTCGTAGAGACAGGAATTCACTCGTAAAGATACGTTTAAGCGGAGCCTGAAGATGCCCTTAGAATCATGATTTTGAGGAGATCCACGGGTCGCCCCCGAGGAGTTGTTGACTTAAATTCACGGCGGAAAGCAGGCCATCCTCATGAAATCCATAGCGCTGCCAAGCGCCGACGAAATAGGTCTCGGTTTGACCGCGCGCATTCTGGTTGAGTTGGGGTAACTCCGCTTGGGCCTGGACGGCACCTCGACTAAATAGCGGATGGGAGTAGGCGATCGTTTTGAGAATTTTTGCGGGAGCAATGCTGGCCGTGCCATTGATCGATACAAAATAGTTTTCGCGATCGGAGACCCCTTGTAAGCAATTCATCCAGTAATGCGTGGCGGGCGAGATTACACCGTGCGCATCGCGGGCAATGGAGTAATTCCAGGCCGACCAAGCGAGGGGGGTGCGCGGCATCACGGTGGCATCCGTGTGGAGCGTGGCAATATTGGCCTGGTAGTGAAACTCGCTGAGCAAACGGGTTTCCTCCGCTGTGGGGTCAGCGAGCAGGCGTAAGGCTTCATCGGGATGACAGGCAACAATGGCGTGGTCGAAATGCTGGGACGCGCCTGTGGCGGTGGTGACCCTAACCCCGCCGGCCGTGCGCTGCAGACGAACTACTTTGGCCTGGTGCCGAATGCGATCACGCCAGGGCGCGGTGAGTCGTTTGACATATTCTTGGGCGCCACCGGTGACGGTCCACCATTGATGCTGCGTATCTAGACCAAGAAAGCCGTGATTATGAAAAAACCGCAGCAAGGTAGTCGCGGGGAAGGCCAGCATTTTATCAGGAGGTGTTGACCAGACCGCCGAGCTCATGGGGACTAAGTAGAGGTTAAAAAAATCCTCACCGTAGCCGCGCTGTTTAACATAATCGCCCAGAGTTAATTTGCCCCAGGCAGGATCAGCAAGAGCGGCGATGGCTTCTCGATTGAAGCGGGCAATCGCCACCAGCATGCGGATAAACCGCGGACGAAGCAAATTGCGGCGCTGCGCAAAAAGATGATTGAGCGAAGACCCGGCAAACTCGAGGCCGGTATCCTCGTGGCGGACACTGAAGGACATCGCCGTTTTTTTAACGGGCACCTCGAGCTGGGCAAAGAGCCGCGTCAACTGGGGGTACGTGGCATAATTAAATACCATAAATCCGGTATCGATCGGCACGGGGTGACCGGTGTCTTTCTCGGGGATGGTCACGGTGTTCGTGTGGCCGCCCGTGTAATCATTCTGCTCAAACAACGTTAGATCGAAATGCCGGTGCAAAAAATGCGCCGTACCCATCCCGGCGATGCCGGTTCCGATAATGGCAAGTGAGGCCATAAAAAAACCCAGAGGGGGTCGCTAATATTTTTTAGATTTCCGGCTGAGGGGCGGAGATGGGCTGGGTTGATGGCACGATGAGCTCACCAATATTTTTATGAACGGCGGGGCCATCCGGTTTTTTCATTTGATTGGCGACGGCTGGGCTCTGGACAGTGGCCAGTGCAATGGCTGCGGCCGCCGGCACCGCGCGCCGGAAGAGATCAATCTCATGTTGCACGGAAGACATCGAAAAGCGGGCGAGGGTATCTTGATGGTTGCGTAGTTCAGCTTCGCGATAAACCGAAGCCGGCACCGGTTTAAGATCCCAGATGAAACCCGTCCAAGAAAGGGCTTTCAGGATATAATAAGTGATATCGAGCTCCCACCAATAGAAGCCTTGGCGGGTAGACGACATGTAGCGGTGGTGATTATTATGCCAACCTTCGCCCAGTGTGATGAGGGAGAGAATAAAGCTGTTGCGAGAGTCGTCACTGGTGGCGAAGCGTCGGCCGCCCATGAGATGGGCCAGCGAGTTGATGCAAGAAGTACCATGGAATAGCGCCGTGGTGCTGATAAAAAATCCCCAGACGAGCAGTTGGGGACCGCTCGTGTGCCAAGTGGGGAAGGCTTGTTCTAGGCTCTGGCCGAGAACCAAGAGGGCGGTTGCAAACAGGACCGGCACGATCACATCGAAGCGGTTTAAAAAAACGAGCTCGGGGTATTTAGCGAGATCACGGATTTTGGTATAGTCAGTGGGAAAGTTACGGCGGCTGGTGATCCAGCCGATATGCGACCACCAGAAGCCATGCACATGAGGGGAGTGCGCATCGCTTGGTTCATCGGAGTGCTGGTGGTGATGCCGGTGATGGTAAGCCCACCAGAGGCCGCCGCGTTGGACGCAGGTCGCGCCGAGAAGCGCTAAAAGAAACTGGCCAAAGCGGGAGGTGCTATAAGTTTTGTGCGAGAAATAGCGGTGATAAATGCCGGTCACCGCAAACATGCGGATAAAGTACAGCGCGACCGCCAAGCTAACCGCGAACCAGCTCCAGCTGGTCCAAATAACTCCAAGGCAGCCAAGGTGCAAAACCACAAAGGGAATGCAGCGAACCAGATTTACGCCGTCCGGCTGGGCCCGAATTGCCTCGGGGGTTTCCGATGAATAATCGGAGTCAATCCATTGAAATAGGGAGCCGAGCAGGCGGGGCTTAGACATAAGGTGGGTGGGGGCGTAAAAATTGAAGCGGGAGAAAAGCCATCTGGAGACGACGGGGCAAGCCGAGTTTAATGGTATCTATTACAGGGTGTTTAGATTACGCGGAAGCACAAGGAGCGGATGCCAGCCCAGTGTTATTGCCCAGTACTTTCCCTGGTCGCTCGGGGTGGGGTGGCGACTGCAAAAAACGAGGCGGGGCTTAGGTTTTTACAGGATCTGGGCGCAATCCTGGGGTGAGGGGGGTTTAGCATGTGCCCTAATTTCACGGCGCCGAGCCCCGTTGAGGGCCTTTTCTTTTGACTGGGTAGCGCGGCTACGAGCATTTTGATCAGCGTGAATGGCGCAGCTCCCAATCCACCCGATTCCTCCCACGGGGCACAGCAGTTGGCCTATGCAAAATTTGAAACTGAGCTGCAGGTGCGGCCGGATGACATTGATATGTACCAGCATGTTCACAGTAGCCGCTATATGGACTACGTGTTAGCCGCCCGGTTCGATCAGATGGAGCGATGCTATAAAATGCCCATGGCCGACTTTCAGCAGCAGGGGTACGGCTGGTTTATGGCCACCGCCCAGATGAACTTTAAGCGTCCTTTAGGGCTAGGAGATCGCTTCATAGTTAGAACATGGATCGAAAAATTCACCCTCATCGGGGTTATGGTGCAATTTCAGATCGTTCGCATTTTAGACAATAAACTCAGCTGCGACGGCTGGTTTGACTATGTAATGGTCTCGATGGAAACCTCTCGGGCCGTGCGTTTACCGGCAGATATTAGGGCAAAATACGAGATTTAGGCGGGAAGCTTGCAGTCTCATATATAATTGCAGAAAAGCACCTTGCGATTTTAAAAGCCAGATTTCGCTTGCATTATAGCCAAAGCCGAGTGTCCTAGCGGCCTCGTTAGAGATAGCGTTTGATGACAGGATCTGGTGAGTCGTTGGCTGAGCATTGGCTCAAGTGATGATTTCGAAACCCACAGTGGGAACGGACTGGCAGATGGCGAAGGATCTACGAATTATCACATGAGCAATTCCAAACTATACGTTGGAAATTTATCGTTTAATACCACTGAGGGCGAACTTCGCTCTCATTTTGAGCAGTTCGGCTCGGTTACCGACACCTACGTCGCTATGGACAAAATGACGGGCCGCCCTCGCGGTTTCGCCTTCGTCACCATGGGCACAGCCGATGAGGCTAAAATGGCTATCGAGAAGACCAATGGGGTCGATCTCGGCGGTCGCGCCCTCCAGGTCAATGAGGCTCGTCCGAAGGAAGAGCGTCCTTCTGGTGGCTTCGGCGGCGGCGGTCGCGGTGGCTTCGGCGGCGAACGTCGTGGCTTCGGCGGCGGCGGTCGTGGTGGTCGCAGCGGCGGCGGTTACGGCGGCGGTGGTGGTGGCGGCGGTCGCTACTAATCAACCGTTCGCTTTCGCGAACTATACTTTCAAGGCGGAGCCCAAGTGGCTCCGCCTTTTTTGGCTTTGGCTAGATGCCTTCAGCCACCATGCACGCTCGCGCTAGGGTGGATAGTTCTCGGCCCAATGCGGGTGAGCGTTGCCGCGGCAGGTTTAGAAATTGAGTTGCACGGCTGCGTGGGCGTCGCTCCCTTGGCTTTTCATTTTTCATGACCAAGTTTTATCGGCTCCTCGTCATCGCGTGCCTTTTTCTGAATGGCCTCTTCAGCAGTGCCTTCGGGAAAATTCCATCATCCACCCAATCAGCCTACCGTGGGATGATTGTCGTCGATGCAGCCACGGGGCGAGTGTTGTCAGAGGATAATCCTGATGATGTTAGCCCGCCGGCGAGCATGACAAAATTAATGACCTTCGCGGTGGTGGCGGACAAAATTTCCAGCGGGGCGCTCACGCGTGAGACCTTGGTGAAAATAACCAACGAGGATTCTAAAATGGGCGGGACGCAGGTTTATCTCGATGCGCGCGAGACCTTCTCGATCGATGAATTACTCTATGCGATGATGATCCAATCCGCCAATGATGCGGCGCATGCGGTCGCGCGGGTTTCGGCTGGCTCGGTCGAGGCATTCGTTGAGCTCATGAATGCTAAGGCTCGAGAATTAGGCATGACCCACACCACCTTTCGCACCCCGCACGGGCTGCCGCCGTCGAGTCGGCTGAAGGCTGATGGCGATTTAACCACCCCGCGGGATTATGCGCTCCTCTGTCGTTATCTGCTGTTCCATACTAATGTGCTGCAATATTCATCAGTGCAGCGCCGTGATTTTGGGCTAAATCGTAAGCAGGGTCCTCAGCACATGAGAAATCACAATAACCTGCTCGGGAAAATTGCGGGAGTTGATGGCTTGAAGACAGGGTACACCGCGAGTGCTGGTTATTGTTTAAGTGCGACAGCTGAACGCCACGGCCGGCGGGTAATTGTGGTTATCATGGGATCATTTGGCCCAAATGGGCAGCGCGATCTCGGAAAAACGCGCGACCTTAAAGCGATTGAGTTAATTGAACGCGGTTTCACGGCCTTAGCCTCGAGCCTGCCGAATAATTTGGCGACGGCCATGAATGCACCGACGGCGGCGATCCCAACGGTAAAGACCTTTGAATCTGCCGGGCCCACCCCCGAACAATCCTCGACGCCGCGGGCCGATGGCTTCACCTTTCGCGTCGCTCCTCCTGTTAAAAAACCATGAATAATACTGTCATTCGCCGATTTGTTTTTCTCGTCTGGGTCGGATTTTTACTGAGCGCTGGGCCGCTCCACGCGCAGCGGGAGAAATTACCGCCGGAAGATGTGGAATTCGTTGAGCAAAAATGGCCCGACGCCAAACGGACTTATACGGGACTGCGCTACGTTGTGCTAAAAGCGGGTCAGCCCGATGGGCCCACGCCAAAGGCGGGTTCACTGGTTAAGGTTCTCTACAAGGGGATGCTATTAAACGGCACGGTTTTCGATCAATCGCCCGATGCCGCACACCCCTTGGAAGCCCGGATTGGGCGCAGTGAGTTAATTGAAGGCTGGGATGAGGCCGTGCAGAAAATGCGGCGAGGAGATAAGTGGCTGCTAATTGTGCCGCCTGAGATGGCTTATGGTATTCGGGGCAAACCGCCAACTATTCCTCGCAGTGCGACGCTGGTTTTCGAAATGGAGCTCGTCGATTTTTCGCAAGAGTAAGGCCGGCGAAGCGAGCTTAGGTGCTCGCGCGTAGATGATGGCGCTGAGCCCAGAAGCCATCGCCTATATAAAGGAGGAGCCCGGTCCAGATGCACGCGTAAGCTTGCAGGTGGACTAAATCGAAGGGTTCATGATAAAGAAAATAGCCGAGCAAAAATTGTACGCTGGGCGCCAGATATTGCAGTAGCCCAAGTGTGGTTAAAGGGATGCGCTGGGCGCCGTACGCAAATAAGAGAAGCGGAATGGCTGTCACTACCCCCACGCTCAGAATTAAGCTGTGCTGCCACCAATCTACGCGGCCGAGGGCGCCCGTCCCCGTGTGGTGCCACCAGCCCAGCAAGCCAAGCGCAAGCGGAAGCAGTATGAGCGTCTCGGCGGTTAGTCCAGGAATCGCGCCGAGCGCAGATTTTTTCTTCAGCAATCCGTAGCCGGACCAAGTGGCAGCAATCGCGAGCGCGATCCAAGGGACATGACCTAAGCGGGCGAGGAGGATGATCACCCCGGCGGCCGCCAGACTGATCGCGAGCCATTGTAAGGCGCGTAAGCGCTCGTGCAGAAGCAGTGAACCGAGGGCTACATTGACGAGCGGTACGAGAAAATAGCCGAGACTAGATTCAATGACCTGCCCATGATTTACGGCCCAGATATACACGGTCCAATTAGCCGCGAGCAACAAGCTGCTGAGTAAATTAAGGCCAATGAGCCGCGGGTAGGCGAATGCCGCGCGCAGAGTTTGCAAATTATTTTGCCAAGCAAGGATACCAATTAAAAAGAGTAACGACCAAACAATGCGATGCATGATAAGTTCGAGCGAGGCGATTGAACTCATCTGTTTCCAATAAAGCGGGACGAGGCCCCAAAAAAGAAAACTAGCGGTGGCGGCAAGGGCGCCGCGCGCGGCGCGAGTAGGCGAGGACATAAAAGAGAAACTCGGGTAAACCTCGGGGAAGTTGCCGCGATTTATTAGCCGCGCAGTTTTTAGGCTGGGCGCTGCACGGGCTGGGGGCGGCCGTGATCGTCGATCGCGACATAAGTAAATATTCCTTTGGTGACACGCAGTAATCGCCCATCACGGCCGCGTTGGACCCAAGCTTCGACCGCAATTTGCATCGAGGTTCGGCCAGTTTTTAGGAGCGAGGCGTGGCAGTTGACGATGTCGCCGACATTAACTGGGTGAAGAAAAGCCATCCCATCCACCGCGACGGTCGTCACGCGACTGCGGGCAAGGTTCTGCGCATAGATCGCCGCCCCTAAATCCATTTGGGACATCAACCAGCCACCAAAAATATCCCCGCTCGCATTCGTGTCAGCCGGCATAGCGATCGTGCGGATAACGAGTTCGCCGTGCGGCGCGGTGGGGGGAGGAGATTCGCTCATGATGTGAGCCTAGGCTTACCGTTGACCGAGTGGCAAGTACGCTGGCGCTAGCGGGGTGGTGAGTTTTGGCGTTGTTTTCAGAGGGGAGGAGCGGGATAGTGCGTAAAATATGGCCGCCCCTGTTCAGATTGCCGTTCGTCGATTGTTTAATGACGTCGGCCCAGTTGATTATGTTGGCCTCGAGGAACGGGTCGCCAAATACGGCACGCGGAGTCTGAAGAAGAACGCCAAGCGTTTTGGGCTGAAGCTGGCGGTCTCTATGATCGATCTCACCACGCTCGAAGGCAAAGATACCCGCCGTAAAGTGGAGGCTCTCTGTCAGAAGGCCCGCCAACCCCACGATGACCTCGGCACTCTCGCCGTCGCCGCGGTCTGTGTTTATCCGGCGATGGTGCGGCACGCGCGACGCGCGCTGGGGTCGCATTCAGCGGTGCGTATCGCCTCGGTCGCCACGGCTTTCCCCTCTGGGCAGACCGCCCTTAAAACTCGTTTAGCGGAGGTAAAATGGGCGGTGGCGGAAGGAGCCGATGAAATCGACATGGTGATTAACCGCGGGGCATTTCTCGCGGGGGAATTTTCCTTGGTCCAAGATGAAATTGCCGCGGTTCGCACCACGTGCGGTGCCGCGACGCTCAAGGTTATTCTCGAGGTCAGCGAGTTGGAGACCTATGACAATATTCGGGCGGCCTCATTTTTAGCCATGCGCGTGCTGCGGCCGGGAGATTTTATTAAAACCAGTACGGGTAAAACTACCCTCAATGCGACCTTGGGCAATAACCAGGTCATGCTGGAAGCGATTCGCGATTATTATCTCGAGACGGGCGTGCCCATTGCGATGAAGCCCGCGGGCGGGATTCGCACCGCGAAGCAGGCGCTCACTTTCTTGGTCGCCGTGAAAGAGACGCTCGGCGATGCTTGGCTGAATAATACGCGTTATCGCTTTGGAGCATCGGCGCTCCTTAACGATTTGCTGCGTCAGCTCGAAAAAGAAAAAACCGGCGCTTACCCTGCGCCGTATTATTTTAGCGAAGCGACTGAAAGTTATTAATTTTTTGCCAACGATAATTCCATCCTACGGCCAATCGTGATTAAAAATCATGCCAACTTTGCTTAATAAAAAACGTTCCGCCCCTACCCTTCGTCGGCCGGCCGCGCCGGCGCTCATTTTTGGTGACCTCTGGAATTATGATCCCGCTCCCGAGACCGCTGATCCCAAGCTCAAATCGCGCTATGAACTTTTCATTGGCGGTAAATTTGTAGCCCCGGCGTCGGGTAAATATTTCGACTCCATCAATCCGGCGAATGAGCAAAAGCTCGCAGAGATTGCGCGCGCGAATGCCGCCGATGTGGCCGCTGCTTATCGCGCGGCAAAAAAAGCTTACGACCAAACTTGGAGCCGGCTACCTGGTCGGGAACGCGCTAAATATCTCTTTCGTATTGCCCGGTTGCTCCAGGATCGGGCGCGCGAATTTGCGGTGGCGGAAACGATGGACGGGGGGAAACCCATTAAAGAGTCGCGTGATTTTGATGTCCCGATGGCCGCTGCCCATTTTTTCTATCACGCCGGTTGGGCGGACAAGCTCGAGTATGTGGCGCCCGGCCGCCGGGTCGCTTCCCTCGGGGTGGTGGGCCAAGTTATCCCCTGGAATTTTCCTCTGCTGATGTTGGCCTGGAAAATTGCCCCGGCGCTCGCGATGGGCAACTGCGTCGTGATCAAGCCGGCGGAGACAACCAGTATCACGGCCTTGAAGCTTGCGGAGATTTTCCAAGACGCGGGCTTACCGGCTGGGGTGGTCAATATCGTCACCGGCTTTGCTGACACCGGCGCGGCGGTCATGGGGCATCCGCTGGCGGCCAAGGTCGCTTTCACCGGCTCGACCGAGGTCGGCAAGATCATCATGCGCTCGCTGGCTGGGACGGATAAAAAAATGACGATGGAGCTGGGCGGCAAGGCGGCGAATATCATCTTTGACGATGCGCCGCTCGATCAAGCGGTGGAGGGAATCATCAACGGCATCTTTTTCAATCAGGGCCACGTGTGCTGTGCGGGCTCGCGTCTATTGGTGCACGAGCCAATCGCCGCCGCGGTGCTCGCTAAACTGAAGCAGCGCATCAGTGTGCTGCGCGTGGGCGACCCCCTCGACAAGAACACGGATATCGGGGCGATCAACTCGCCGGCCCAGCTCGCGACGATCAAGCGCTTGGTCGCCGTCGGCGTGAAGGAAGGGGCTACCCTGTACCAGCCGGATTGCGCGTTGCCGGCGAAAGGCTATTATTTCCGCCCGACAATTTTTTCTGGCGTCTCGATGAGCCATCGCATCGCGCGCGAGGAAATCTTTGGGCCGGTTCTCAGCGTGCTGACATTTCGCACGGTAGATGAAGCGATTGAGAAGGCGAACAACACCGCGTACGGTTTGAGTGCTGGGGTTTGGACCGACAAGGGCGCTCGCATTTTAAAGTTAGCCGCTGAGCTTAAGGCGGGGGTGGTTTGGGCCAACACTTACAATAAATTTGATCCGGCCTCGCCGTTTGGGGGTTATAAGGAATCTGGTTTCGGTCGCGAAGGCGGCTGCCAAGGGCTCCTTGATTATTGCAAGTTGGACTAAAAATTAACGCTTCGTTTTCTCGATGGCTACGCAACCCTATCTAACCGCACCGCTCAAGACCGACCAGATGCCGCCGGGCATTCCTTACATTATCGGGAATGAAGCGGCGGAGCGGTTTAATTTTTACGGGATGCGGGCGGTACTGACGGTATTCATGACACAGTACCTCGTGAACCGAGCGGGCGGGCGTGATGTCATGAGTGAGAACGAGGCCAACCAGTGGTATCACTGGTTTGTCGCCTCTAATTATCTTTTCCCCATGCTGGGCGCGATTCTGGCCGATGCTTTCTGGGGCAAATATCGGACAATCTTTTGGGTGTCGCTGATTTATTGTGCGGGGAGTCTGGTGCTCGCTTTCGATCACACCCGTCTCGGGCTTGGCTTAGGTTTAGGCCTGATTGCCTTGGGTTCTGGCGGTATCAAGCCGTGTGTATCCTCGCATGTGGGCGATCAATTTGGACCAGCTAATCAGCGACTGCTTTCGCGGGCCTTTAGTTGGTTTTATTTCTCCGTTAATTTTGGCTCTTTTTTCTCCATTTTGCTGATCCCTTGGTTGCTCGCGCACTACGGCCCGGGCTTAGCTTTTGGGGTGCCCGCGGGTTTGATGCTCTTGGCCGCTTTTGTTTTTTGGCAGGGGCGCCACAAATTTGCCCACATTCCCCCTGGCGGGAAAACTTTTCTGCGCGACACCTTTAACCGCGCGGGCTACGCCGCGATCAGCCGGCTGGCGGGGCTCTTTGCTTTTGTCGCCATTTTTTGGTCACTCTGGGATCAAAGCGGCGGGGAGTGGGTATTGCAGGCGCAGAAAATGGACCTGCATTTTCTAGGAATTAACTGGCTCGCGTCCCAAATTCAGGCGGTGAACGCGATCATGATTTTGGCTTTTATCCCACTCTTTCAGTTTTTGATCTACCCCGCGATCAATCGGATTTTTCCTTTAACGCCGCTGCGGAAGATTGGCCTTGGGCTCGTCGTAACGGGCTTTTCATTTATGGTCAGTGCGTGGATTGAGACGAAAATTGCGGCGGGACTTACGCCCAGCATTGGCTGGCAATTACCGGCCTATGCTTTGCTGTCAGCGGGTGAGGTCATGGTCTCGATTACGGCGCTTGAATTTGCTTACACCCAAGCCCCCGCGCATATGAAATCTATCATTATGGCCTGTTACTTGTTATCCATTTCGGCCGGCAATGCTTTTACCGCCCTCGTGCACTATTTTATCGCGAATCCCGATGGCACCGTGAAATTGCAGGGCGCGGCTTATTATAATTTTTATGCCGCGCTCGCGATCGGCTGTGTCGGCATTTTCATTTTCGTGGCGCGGCGCTATCAGGAGAAAAGCTACCTCCAAGGAGAGACGGCCGCTGCCGCCACGCTGAGCTAAAAATATGCTTTCAGCGTAATTATCTTAACCACCTGCCCTCAACATGACTCGTCTTCCGATCACCAAAACCCCGAAAGTTTACGTGGGTGGGGCGTTTATTCGCTCCGAGAGTGCGCGCACTTTTCCGCTGACGGATGCCGCCGGTAATTTTGTGGCAAACATTCCTCAGTGTTCGCGCAAAGATTTGCGTAATGCCGTGGAGGCCGCAGCTAAAGCCGGGCCCGGCTGGGCGAAGCGCACCGCCTATAATCGCGGCCAGATTATTTATCGTTTAGGCGAAATGGTGGAGGCCCGCCGGCCGGAGTTGGCGGCCGCGTTGCGCCTGGGCGGCGCCTCGGCCGCGGCGGCGACGAAGGAAGTTAGCGCGACCATTGATCGGTTGATCTATTACGCCGGTTGGGCGGATAAATATGAACAAGTCCTCGGCAGTGTGAATCCCGTGGCTGCCCCCTATTTTAATTTTACGGTTTCCGAGCCGATGGGGATCATCGGATTGCTGGCCCCCCCAGAAGCGCCGTTGCTCGCTCTTATTTCTCTATTAGCTCCCGCCATCACGAGCGGCAACACCGTGGTCGCGCTCGCTTCGTCTGCGCAGCCCTATCCGGCGATTATTTTGGGCGAAATGCTCGCGACGAGCGATTTGCCTAGCGGGGTGGTTAATTTATTAACCGGGTTACGCGCGGAGCTCATCCCCACTTTTGCCACCCACGCGCATTTCCGCGCCCTCGGCGGGGTCGCGAATAAGGTTGAGCAGACCGCGCTCAAGCTCGGCGCGGCGGAGAGCGTTAAGCGGGTTAAGCTTTTTGCCGCGGAGGCGCCCATTAATTGGTTTTCCAGTGAACAGCAAAACGTCGACGCCTTGAGGGCTTATCTTGAGTTCAAGACGGTCTGGCACCCGATCGGAGCCTAAAATGATGATCGGTCCCGAAGCGCAACGCGCGCGTGCGCAACTAAAATACTGGTGGCTGGCTTGGGGTGTCGTTGGGTTGAGCTTGATGACGATTTATTTTACTTTGGGCCCAGCGCCGAGCTTAGCCGGTTCAGCGAGAAGCCATCCGCTCACTGGCCTGATTGGGTTGGTGCCTTTATTTTTGAGTATTATTATCCGTTGGCTGATCTTGCCGCGTTGCCCGCGTCTTAAAGCAGCGCTCCCGTGGTTTATGGTGGGTTTAGCTTTAGCGGAGGCGGCTGGTATCCTCGGGGCATTGCTCGGCGGTGTTTATCGGGCCAATCTCTGCATCCTAGGGCTGCTCGGTTTTCTGCAATATGCGCCCACGTTTGCCCGGCAATATCTAGAGCCTAAGCCGACAGGGTATATTCCCAATAATTAAACGGGACGAGCGGGTAAGGGCTTGGCTTAGCGATGATCGCGCTTTTTCAGAAAGCGGGCGATCTCTCGAGCAATCGGCATGGCCGGCGCGGTGCCAGGATGCATGACGGCGAGCGCCGCAACCGCATT
>NEUY01000011.1 GCA_002304425.1 Opitutia bacterium Tous-C10FEB | reverse complement strand
CTTCTGCACGCTCCGGCTAATCACGACCGGCATTAGGCCATCAAATCTTAATCCGGCGGCTCCTTATATTCCACTTATACCCCTAGTGGTTGGGCTTTTTTTGGCTAAATAAAAAAATTATAAAGTTCAGCAACCGCAGACTTTACCTGCTGATTTAATCCGCGCAGAGTGTCCCGATGGTCAGCCCCATTCCTCCCTCCTCCGCTAGCGCGACCGCTCGCTCTAACGCTCCCCTTTTCACTATTCCCGACGTCGTCATTCGGCTCGCCGGCAATTCTCAAGACGGCATTCAGGCCATCGGCGGTTTCCTCGCCCGCCTCGCCGGGCGCTCCGCCCAGGAGGTCATGACTTACATGACCATCCCCTCCACCATTTCTGGAGGTCCTTCCATTTTCCAAGTGCGCATCGGCTCCGGCGAAATTCTTTCGGCCGGCGATCGTGCTGACGTTCTCGTGGCTTTCTACCAGCACAGTTATGAAAGCCACCGCTCTTCCCTGCGGCCCGGCGGTGTACTGCTTTACGACTCCGATCACGTCACCCCCAATGCCGACGATAAAGAAATCACCGCGGTCGGCATTCCCATGACCAGCGCGACGGTTGAAGCCGTCGGCGGCTCGAGCAAAGAGAAGGGGAAAAATATTTACGTCCTCGGTCTCCTCGCGCGCATGTTCGACCTCGATGTACCGAAACTCAGCCAGCTGATTAAAGAGCGCTTTGGCGGCAAAAATGAGGACATCGTGCGCAACGCCCTCCTCGCCTTCGACGCCGGCTACGCCTATCCCGCAGAAAATCTAGCGCATATTCTTTTCCGTCTCGAAACCCCGACCCCCACGGTGGGTGGGCGCCCCCAAATCACCACCGACGGCAACACCGCTCTTACCTACGGCCTCATCGCCGCTGGCGTACGCCACGGGGCCGGCTACCCCATCACGCCGTGGTCCTCCATTATGGAGACGTTGCGCACCGAGCTGCCAAAATACGGCGGCATCTTTGTGCAATGTGAAGATGAGATCGCCGCGGCCTCAACCGCCCTCGGCTTCTCCTACGGGGGCAATCTCTCGATCACCGGCAGTTCCGGTCCAGGTCTCTCGCTTAAGATGGAAGCTCTCGGCTGGGCCACCATGGCCGAACTGCCCCTGATCGTCGTCAACGTGCAACGGGGCGGCCCTTCCACCGGCATGCCGACAAATATTGAGCAAAGTGATTTACTCCAAGCCATCTACGGTAGCCACGGCGATTGCCCGCGCGTCGTCCTCGCCCCGAAAAATGTCGAAGACTGCTTCTACATCGCCATCGAAGCCTGCCGCATTGCCCGCGAATTTAGCACCCCGGTGATCATTCTCACCGACCAAGCGCTCGCAACTCGCATTGAAGCCTTCGATGAACCCGATCTGCCCAAACTGATGGTCGAGCAAAAGCCCGACCTCAGCCCGCGCGACGCGACCTACAAGCCTTACCCGCTCGATCAAGTCCAACGCCACGCTCCTCCCGGCTCTGTCATCGGCTCAGGTAAATATCCCACCGTCACCGGTTTGGAGCACGATGAGTATGGCCATCCTACGGCCAGCCCCGCGATGCACACCAAGATGACGATCAAGCGCCGGGAGAAAATTAAGTCCGTCGCCGCAACCTTCCCCGCCCCTGAATTGTTCGGCGATCAGTCCGGCGATGTCTTGCTCATCGGCTGGGGCTGCACCTACGGACCCATCAGAGAAGCTCTCGGCCGCCTCCGCGGCGCTGGCGCCACCGTTGGCCATATCCAAATTCAGCATATCCACCCACTCGATGGTGGGCTCGAAGAAATTTTCGCCCGCTACCGCCACATCCTCGTCGTCGAAATCAACGACGAGGGTCTCTACGGTTACGGTCAATTGGCGACCCTGCTGCGTTCGCGTTATTGCAACCCGGCTATCAGCAGTATCACTAAAACTGACGGTCTGACCTACAAAGTGAGCGAGATCGTCGAACGCGTCGCCCTCAAACTCGGCCTCGCCGATACCACCGTCGGCATGCGCAAACAAAGCCTGCTTGCCTCGGCCCTCACCGCCCAGAAATAACCCGCGTCTTTCCCCTCAAAATATAAATTTATGTCCGCTCCCACTCTTTCTCCCGCCGTTAGCTCAGCGCCTGGGGCCCTTCGCGCGCCCCTGACTAAAAAAGTCCTTGTCGCCGACCACCCCACGTGGTGCCCCGGCTGCGGCGACTTTGCCGTACTCGCCTCTTTTTATAAAGTTCTCGAGAAACTTAATTATCCGCAGGAAAAAATCGTCACGTTCGCCGGCATCGGTTGCTCCTCCCGCTTCCCCTACTTCGTCAACACGCACGGCGGTCACTATATTCACGGCCGCTCCTTGCCGTTTGCCGCTGGCATCAGCCTCGGCCGGGATGATCTGCATGTTTTTGTGTTTGGCGGTGACGGCGATGGCTTCTCCATCGGCGGTAATCACCTCGTCCACACGGCGCGTAAAAATCCGCGCATGACGTATGTCATCATGGACAATTCGGTTTATGGTCTGACCAAGAAGCAAACCTCCCCCACCTCGCCCATCGGCTTCAAATCCAAGACCGATCCGTGGGGCGCCTACGATCAACCGATCAATCCAATGCGCACGCTGATTAATAGCGGTGCCACCTTCATCGCCCGCAGCCATGCCACGCAAGTGAACCATATGGTGGAGATGATGCATCGCGCTGCCTTGCACGATGGCTTCTCAGTGGTAGAAATCCTGTCGGAATGCGTGGAATTCTTCGAAGGGGCCTTCGACTCCTCGATCCCGCGCAAGGGCGGCTCATTCCAGACGATTGACCTGAAGAAAAATGACGGTTCGGCCGAAGACGCCGCCCGCCATGATCCCACCGATGAGCTCGCGGCCCTCCGCCTCGCGCTGGATCCTTGGCCTGGCAAATTCGGTATTTATTACGAAAATAAAAACCGCCCCACCAAGAATGCTCTCGAGCAAAAACTTATCACCAATACCCGGGAAAAGACCAAAAACGCCAGCGACCTCGAATTGCTGTCGAAGACCTTTGCCCGGATGCGCTGAAGTATTTTCTGCCTCGTCGGCCCTCTCGCCCCGCCTCATCCGCGGGGCTTTTTGTTGGCCACGCGCCCCAAGCCTGCTAGCTCTACCAGCATGGCGAAGGTTTATTTTTACTACTCGGCAATGAACGCGGGCAAATCAACGGTGTTACTTCAGTCGAGTTACAATTACCATGAGCGCGGGATGCGCACGCTTCTGTTCGTACCGGCCATCGATACCCGCGCCGGACTCGGTCGCGTAAAATCTCGGATCGGACTCGAAGCGGAGGCGATTACGCTTCAGCCCGAAGATAATATTTTTACGCACGTCTCCACCGAACACACCACGCCCCGAGCTGGCGCCGAACCGCCCGCCATCGCCTGCGTCCTGATCGATGAAGCTCAATTTCTCACCCGCCACCAAGTCGAGCAAGTCACTGAGATCGCTGATCAACTCAACATCCCCGTGCTTTGCTACGGCCTCCGGACAGATTTCCAAGCCCAGCTTTTTCCCGGCAGCGCTGCCCTGCTCGCTCTGGCGGATAGCCTGATCGAATTGAAAACGATTTGTCACTGCGGTCGCAAAGCGACCATGAACCTTCGCATCGGCCCCGATGGCCGCGGCGTGAAAGAAGGCGCACAGGTTGAGATCGGCGGCAATGACCGCTACGTCGCAATGTGCCGCCGGCATTTCAAAGCAGCGCTCGCACCCACTTGACCCGCCGCCGTCAACCAGCAGGCTAGCACCTAGCCCGAGCGCGGGAAGGCCCTCATCAGCATCGCCCATCCTGATTTTTGGCCCGAGCTGCGAAGTGAACTTGCCAAACTACGCCATTTCACGCTCAGCTGAGAGCCCAACCCCCTCATGCTCTTGCCCATCGCCTCACTGCTTATTTTCATCGGCACCTACACTCCACCCAAAGGAGAAAGTAAAGGTGTCTACTCACTTCAGTTCAACCCCACCACGGGTGAACTCAGCGCTCCCGTGCTGGCCGCAAAATTGTCTAACCCGACTTTTCTCGCACTACACCCGAACGGCCGCGTGATCTATGCGTTAAGCGAAAGTGATACGGTACGCGGGAAACCGGGCGGCGGCGCCACCGCCTTCAACCTAGATACCCAAACTGGCCAACTGGAGCTCCTCAATCGCCAACCCAGCGGTGGCGTTGGCGGGGCGCACCTCGGACTCGATCCCGACGCCACAACCCTCCTGCTCGCTAGTTATAGCGGTGGGCAGGTGACCTCCTTTCCTCTAGCGAAAGACGGCCAGATCAAGCCCCCGGCCGGCACCCAAATGCTCACCGGCATCCTGGGACCGCAGCAAAATCGCCAAGATAAACCTCACCCTCACTCGGTGACCGTTTCCCCCGATGGCCGCTTCGCTTATCTCTGCGATCTCGGCCTTGATAAAGTGTTCTGCTACGAGCTGAAGTCCGCGACGATGGTTCCCGCCGGAGATTTTTCTACGGCGCCAGGGGCCGGCCCCCGGCATAGTAAATTCTCCGCTGATGGAAAATTTTTCTACGTGATCAACGAGCTGAACAGCACTATCACAACTTTCACGTGCGCTCCCGCGACCGGCCAACTAAGCGATCCCCGCACGGTCTCAACTTTGCCGAAAAATTTCTCCGGCGAAAATACCTGCGCCGAGATTCGCCTGCACCCTAACGGACGCTTTGTTTATGGCTCGAACCGCGGTCACGACAGCCTCGCGGTTTTTGCCCGCGAGCCGCGCGATGGTTCCTTACAGCTTATCGAAATCGTCCCCTCCGGCGGCGCGCATCCCCGCAATTTTGCGCTATCCCCTGATGGGTCTTGGCTGATCTGCGCCAATCGCGACAGCAATAATCTCGTCGTCTTCAAAGTTAATCCTGAAACCGGCCGGCTAACCGCCACTGGCCAGACCGCGACCGTCCCGATGGCCGTCTGCGTACTCTTTACTTCCATCAATTAACGCCCGGCGATCCCGGGGCGCCCACCCCTGGGGCGCTCCTCTAAATCAAAAAGCCGCCACCCCATCCGCCGGTAAACGCGGCGGACGCAGGTTCAGCACCAGGTAATAGCTGATGACGGCCCACCCCGCGCAGACCAGTAAAAACCAATCGCCGTGCTGCACATAAAAACTCGAGCGATCACGCCAGCGGACATCACGCGTCACATCTAGCGTCTGGGATCCGCGAAAATAAATACTCCCTTTTTCATTGAGGAGCGTCGCTCGGATATTGCCAAACTCGTCAATCCAACCGCTCCAGCCGCTATTGCCGCACCGCAAGACCGGCCGCCGAGTCTCCACCGCTCGCAGCACGGATGAGGCCGCATGCTGATAAGCTGCACCGCCCTCACCGAACCAAGCATCGTTGGTCAACACAGCCAACATTTCGGCGCCCGCTAAAGTACTCGCGCGGGCGAACTCCGGAAAAATATCCTCGTAGCAAATCAACACACCCACCCGCACCTGACCGGATCTCACCGGCACCAGCAAAGGTCGCGCCTCCGTACCGCGCTGAAAATCTCCCCCAATCGGCACTAATTTATCCAGCCAGCCCAAGATCGGTCGCAGCGGAATATATTCCCCAAAGGGCACCAACTTGCGCTTCGCATAGCCTTCCCGCGCCACGCCTGCCACTGGCTCGACGACGAAGGCCCCGTTATACCACGAATCGGGCTCCGCCGCTGAGCCCAGCGCGGTGTAAACCGTGCCGACGAGTAAAGGCTGCCCTGCCCGCTTAGCCACGGAGGCCAACCACGGCTCAACATTGGCGTCACGAAACAGCGGCCATGGCACCACCGACTCCGGCCATAAGATAAAATCACCGCGCCCCGCCTTCGACGCGTCAAAGGTTACCTGCTCTATGGTCTGCAAGACTTCCTGCGCACGGGCGCTATCCCATTTTTCATTTTGCGGAATGCCGGGTTGCACTAGTGTAACCCGCGCCAATTTTTGCCGCTGCGCCCCCATCGTTTCGGCCAAAAAGGGAAACGAGGCCGACACCAACAACATCAACGCGACCATGAACTCTGGACTGCGTTTCCGCAGACCAGAGAATCCCTCGTAAAAAACGCGGTGCGCATAGGCCGCGCCAGCGAGGTTGAAATAAATTAAGATAAAGGAGACCGACCACGCTCCGGCATAAGCCGCACTCTGCAGCACCAGCGGCCGCTGCCACTGACTCGCCGCGAGTGTCAGCCAAGGGAAACCTCCAAAAATTACGGTGCGCAACCACTCCAACATAACCCACAGTGCCGCCAGACCGAACAAAGCGCTGATGCGCACGACGGCTTGATGACCGCGCAACCGCGGGATCGCCCACCATACCGCCAAATACCAACTCCCAATTAAAAGTCCGACGAAAGATCCCAATAAAAGCGGCCCGAGCAACGTGACATGCCGCAGCCAGCCCAGCAGCGCCACCCACGCCACCACCTGTGCGCCGAGCACGGTCCCGGCGTAAATCCAAAATGGGGGCCGGCGGTAAGCCCACAACACGGCAGGAAGAGCGAATGCATAGCCAGCATCGCCGACATTAAGCGGGGGAAAAGCCGCAAAAGTTAAAAATGCCGTGAGCCCAAATACCGCCAAGCCCCAACCCAAATGCGGCCGCCGCTGCCAAAGCGTCAGCCTAGGCTCATAAGGATCAAGCGCGGGAATCGGCGCAGCCGGCATGGGACTTAGGCGGCCCCGTGACAATTCTTGTACTTCTTACCGCTACCACACGGACACGGATCATTGCGTCCCACCTTCGGGGTGTCGCGGCGGATCGTGACGGAAGGAAGCTTCACTTCATTCTCAGCGGGCGCGGCACTGGCACCCGCGGGGTTCGCATCCGCTTGCACCGCCGAATTAAGAGCGGTGGGAGCCGAGGCCGGACCTTGTAAACGCGCCGAGCGGGAGAGAATCGAAAAAAGATTTTCGAAGGCGTCTCGATTAGTAGCCGATCGAAAAAGGCTCGTGCAAATCTGCAGACGAACATTGTTCATCAACTCTTCAAAGAAACGGAAAGCCTCGCCCTTATATTCCGAAAGCGGATCTTTTTGCCCATAACTGCGCAGGCCGATCGAGCGACGCAACTCCTCCATTTCGGTCAAATGCTCCTGCCAGTGATGATCGATCGCGTTGATCACAATGTAACGCTCCAAGCCTCCCAAAGCGGTCGGATCTTCGACCGATTCTTTCAGCGCGTAAGCCTGGCTGACGCGCTCGACCAATTGCTTGAGCAAGCGATCGAAATCAGCGCGCTCAGCGATCTCCGTCACTTTAATACTGACGGGGAAATGAGAATTAAGCCAACCAATGAGGCTTTCAATATTGGCCGCCGTCGCCCCGCCTTTTTCACCAAAGCCAGCTGCTTCTAACCGCGCGGCCAACTCCTCCTCAATCATTTCAAAAATAACATCCTTCGGGCGATCACTGTGCAAGGCACCGTTGCGAATCCCGTAAATCACTTCGCGCTGCTTGTTCAGCACATCATCATATTGCAACAAACGCTTACGCTGGGAAAAATTCTGCTGCTCTACCTTTTTCTGCGCCGATTCAATGGATCGATTGAGCAACGAATGCTCCAACTCTTCACCTTCCGCCATGGCGCCTTCCATAATGCGAGAAGCAATGTTCCCTTGCAGGAAAAGCCGCATGAGATCGTCCTCCAACGAGAGGAAAAACTTGGTCGCCCCAGGATCGCCCTGCCGCGAGCAACGACCGCGTAATTGTCGGTCAATGCGGCGCGATTCATGACGTTCCGTGCCCACCACAAAGAGTCCGCCTAATTCACGCACCCCTTCACCCAACTTAATATCGGTGCCGCGACCCGCCATGTTAGTGGCAATCGTGACTGAGCCCTTATGGCCAGCCCGGGTCACAATCTCTGCTTCCTGCTGGTGAAACTTAGCGTTGAGCACCGTATGAATGACGCCGGCGCGCTTGAGCATACGACTTAAGACCTCCGATTGCTCAACCGTCACCGTGCCGACGAGCACAGGCTGACCGCGCGCTTGCGCTTCCTGAATCTGCTTCACGACCGCCGCATACTTATCCCGGCGGGTCTTAAAAATAGAATCGTTCCCATCCACGCGAATACACGGCTGATTCGTCGGGATTTGCGTCACTGACAGCTGATAAATTTCGCTAAACTCGGTCGCTTCCGTCTCCGCGGTACCCGTCATACCGGCTAGCTTTTCGTACATCCGGAAATAATTCTGGATCGTCACGGTGGCGTACGTCCGGGTCTCACGCTCAATATTAACATTCTCTTTTGCTTCCACCGCCTGGTGCAGCCCATCGGACCAGCGCCGCCCCGTCATGATGCGCCCGGTGTTTTCATCAACGATCACTACTTTGCCATCCTGCACGACATACTCGACGTCGCGCTCGTAGAGCGAATAAGCCCGCAGCAATTGCGACAGCGCATGAATATCCTCTGAGACTACCTCATATCGTTGCTGCGCCGCTCGCTTGGCCTGCTCTTTCTGCTCCGGCGTCTGCGTCGCATCTTTTTCGATATCGATAAAAATAGTAGCGAGATCGGGCAGCACGAAAGCATCGCGGTCATCCGGCCGCAGCTTAGTGCGACCCACTTCAGTCAAATCCGCTTGGTGATTTTTTTCATCGATGGTGAAAAAAAGCTGTTCCTTGTACTTGTAGAGCTCGTCCTTGTTAAAATCGCTGTGCATCTCGACGTCGGTTTTATCGAGGAGCTTACGCCATTCTGGATTTTCCTGGAGCCGGAGAAGTTGCTTATTCTTCGGCATGCCCAATTTAACTTGGAGCATTTTCATCGCCGCATCTTGTCGCTGCTCGGGCGTCGCCTCGGCTTTGGCGAGAACATCGCCCGCTTCCTTCACGAGATTATTAATCTGGCGTAATTGGGCACTGACCAACTCTTCCACGCCGGGTCGCAACCGGGTAAACGGCTGTTCGCGCTCAATCGGGGCAGGCCCTGAAATAATCAGCGGGGTGCGGGCCTCATCGACGAGAATGGAATCAATTTCATCGACGATGCAGAAGAAATGGTCGCGCTGCACTTGATCTTCCTTGCGCGTGGCCATGCCGTTATCGCGCAGGTAATCGAACCCAAACTCAGAAGCGGTCCCATAGGTAATGCCGCGATTATACATCTCCCGCCGACTCTCGGAGTGCATCGATTGCTGGATGCACCCGACCGTGATACCCAAAAAATTATACAAATGCCCCATCCACTCAGAGTCGCGGCGCGCTAAGTAATCATTAACCGTCACCAGTTGCGCATTTTTTCCCGTCAACGCATTCAGGTAAAGCGGCAGCGTTGCGACCAACGTCTTGCCCTCGCCCGTGGCCATTTCCGCGATCCGCCCTTCGTGCAGCGTGATCCCACCGATCAGCTGCACATCAAAATGCACCATGTCCCAAGTGAGCTCATGATCACAGACCAGCACCCTACGCCCGCAAAGCCGACGAGCGGCATTTTTAACGGCGGCGAAAGCTTCGGGAAGAATTTGATCCAGCGTCTCACCCTGCTGAACCCGGGCCTGAAATTCAGTGGTCTTGGCCTGAAGCTGCGCATCGGTGAGCTGCTGATATTGCTGCTCAAATTCGTTGATGCGCGCGACGACCGGGCGGCATTTCTCAACGTACTTGCGATGGTGACGGCCCGAGAATTTCTTAAGAATGAAGCTTAGCATGAAAAGAGCTACCAGCGTTAGCCGCCAACAGCAGGTTGGCAAATGACAAATCGCTCCCCCGGCTCCTGCTGCAAATTGCTTCGAATCAAAAATTTAGCCAACAGCTGCTTCCCTGCATCCGCCCCTACTCAAAGCTTTGTCTTAAAATAATCGATCGTCAGCTTGAGCCCTTGCGCGAGCGGCACCTTGGGCTCCCATTTAAGATATTTCTTCGCGAGGGTAATATCGGGCCGGCGCTGCTTGGGATCATCCGCGGGGAGCGCTTTGTGAACGAGCTTTGACTTACTCTTCGTGAGCTTAAGCACCTGCTCGGCCAACTCGAGCATCGTGAATTCACCAGGATTACCGAGATTCACCGGTCCGACGGTGGCTGTTTGCTGCATTAGGCGCACGAATCCCTCAAGCAAATCATCCACATAGCAAAAGGAGCGGGTCTGCTGCCCATCGCCATAGACGGTGATATTTTCACCCTTGAGCGCTTGGACGATAAAGTTCGAAACGACTCGGCCATCATTCGGGTGCATCCGCGGACCGTAGGTGTTAAAAATACGAACCACTCGGATATCGACCTTGTTTTCTCGGTGATAGTCAAAGAAGAGCGTTTCCGCACAACGCTTACCCTCATCATAGCATGAGCGGCGCCCGATGGGATTAACGTTGCCCCAATAGGACTCGGGCTGGGGATGCACCGAAGGATCACCATAAACCTCAGAAGTACTCGCCTGAAACACCCGGGCCTTCACCCGCTTGGCCAGACCGAGGCAGTTAATTGCCCCCATCACCGAAGTCTTGGTCGTCTTGATCGGATTGAATTGATAGTGTGGCGGCGAAGCTGGGCAGGCGAGATTGTAGATCTGATCCACCTCGTACTTAAACGGATCAATCACATCGTGCCGCACAAATTCAAAGCGGGGGTGATCCAGTAAGTGCGCGATATTAGCCTTACTGCCCGTAAAAAGATTATCGAGACAGACGATCTCGTGTTTTTGCGCGAGAAGTTTGTCGCAAAGATGACTACCTAAAAATCCCGCTCCACCGGTGATGAGAATGCGCATAATAAAAGGAAGGACTAAGTAAAAGAGAGCCCAAGCACCTTGGCGAGCCTGCAGTCAGAGGGTGCCATCGCCAGCCGTCGCGCATTACTTTCTACGACGATCATTCGTCCCTGTCTTATCGGATCCGGTTGTTCTAAAATTTTCTTAAGTAGGGATAAAACTCAGGCAACGCTCTTGACCCGCCCCACGTAAGAATCCACAAAAACACCGTATACAAAAAACTTTAGATTCATTTATTGTAGCATTCCCTGTAACTCCGACGTGAACATGATCGTCACGCTGATTAAGCGGCTTGGTTAAACCTTAATTAACCATCTCTCATTAAGTCGCATCATTTTATTATTCTCAGTGATTTCTATTCTTCTCACCAGCAATTTGCTCCTTGGCAGCAGTATGATCTGCTTCGCCCTCACCAGAAAAAGCCGCCGCACCCACTTTATATTTGCCGGCATAGTCGCCCTTCACCTCGCCCTTTCTGCTGCATGGCTAGTGATAGATAACATCACGGGGAATGGCATTAATGGCGCGACGATCTTTCACCTGCATTATGGCTTTTTAAATGCCGGGGCGATTTATGACCGCTGGCCCAGCTTACTGCTTACCGCTAGCGGACTACTCATTTTCACTTTCTTGGCTAAAAAAAGCACCGGCTGGGGACAACTTGGCCTGCTACGCCCTAAATTCTTAAGTGCTGCCTTCCTCTTGATCGTCGGGGCCCTCGCACTGCACCCCGCCACCAAAAATTTATTGCAATTAAATTGGCCGGCCGAAGAGGCAAAAGATTTCTACGCAAATTATCGCCAACCCATAATTCAGCGCATTGCGCCACAGCCCAAAAGCTTTATTTTTATTTATGGAGAAAGCCTGGAGCGGACCTACTTAGATGATAAACTATTCCCGAATTTAGTGCCCGAACTGCAGCAATTAGAGCAAAGCGGCATTTCTTTTACTAACATCGATTCGTTACTCGGCACTGGGTTTACCATGGGGGGATTGGTGGCTAGTAATTGTGGCATTCCCCTCATCACCCCCTCACACCCCAACTCGATGTCAGGCATGGATCTATTCTTGCCCGGCGCAATTGGCCTCAGCGATCTCTTACACCAAGAGGGCTATCGATTAGCATTTTTTGGGGGGGCTGATTTAAATTTTGGCGGCAAGAGGAAATTTTTACAAAGCCACCATTTTGATGAGGTCTTGGGCCGAGCAGAATTAGAACCAAAGCTCAAGGACCCCACTTATGTAAACGGCTGGGGTTTGTATGATGATAGCCTGCTTGACCTCGTCTATGATCGCTACACTGAGCTCGCCGCCAACCACCAGCCATTTGGCTTATTTCTATTAACGCTTAATACCCACTCACCTGACGGCCTGCCCTCAAAAAGCGATGAACTCTCTCCGTACGGTGATGGCAGCAATCGCATGCTGACCGCGGTCAAGGCCTCCGCCCTGCACATCGTTAAGTTTGTGCGGCGCGTCCAAGCTTCAACTTGGGGTAAAGACACAGTTATTGTTATTATGTCCGATCACATCGCTATGCCCAACGAAGCCACCGCCTTGTTGGATCGCGGCATCCGCAAAAACTTATTCCTGATCCTTGATCCGAAAATCAAGAGAGGGGCGAGCATTCCCCGCCTCGGCTCCACCTTTGATATCGGCCCTACCTTACTCCCCTTCCTAGGCTTCACTGGCTCAATTGGCCTAGGTCGAAATCTCCTCGATCCGAATGTATTAGATAGCGAAATCGCCCATATTCATGATCCGGCCGTACTCGCATCATGGCGCGATAACTTTATCGAGTTCTGGGACTTCCCCCGATTGAGTCAGGAAATTCATTTCAAAGCTGGCCTGATCACCCTTGATAAGCGCCGGCTTGAGGCCCCAGTTCTAGTAACGCTAGATGAGCATGATAAACTATCCTTACGATTCGAATTCGATGCCGAATGGGACGTACGGCTAGCGGCACAAGCCCGGCAGCTTCCCCAGGGAACTCGCTATCTATTATTTGCCCAAGAAAAAGATATTGCGGCTAGCTTTCCTCGAGTCGTTACCGGCCAATCCGATCGGTGGGTTTTACTTTTAGGCCGAGCTGGCGCTGGGTCGCAGCTGATCGCCTTACCCGAAACCATCGAAACTGCGCTGTTGAAAAAAGATCTATTGGCTCGGTGGGATAAATTGCGCTGAAAATCAGCCCGCCACCGTATTTTTAGCGGCGCGCTCGCCGGCCTCGAAGCGCTCAATCCACGCGCGGTGCCAGGACGCGTAATCACCGGCCTCAATATGCGCCCGAGCCTGCGCCATCAGATCGAGGTAGAAATGCACGTTATGCAGACTAATCAAAGTGCTCGCGAGAATCTCACCCGCCATCACCAAGTGACGCAAGTAAGCGCGGGAAAAATGCCGACAAGTGTAATTATCTAATCCCTCAACCAGCGGCTTGGGATCGGTGCGGTAACGCTCGTTACGTAAATTGATCAAGCCATCTGGGGTAAAGGCCGCCCCATTACGGGCCACCCGCGTCGGGTGCACACAATCAAAGAGGTCCACCCCGAGCGCGATCATCTTGAGAATCTGTGGCGGCGTCCCCAGCCCCATCGTATAGCGCGGCTTGTCGGCCGGCATAAAGGGAATGGCGGCCGCCACTTGCTTCAACATCTCTGGCTCCGGCTCCCCCACACTAACCCCGCCAACCGCATAACCTGGAAAATCAAGCGCCGCCAGCGATTCCGCGGCCTCGCGCCGCAGATCATCAAAGGTCGATCCTTGAATAATTGCAAAAACGTGATGCCCCGATCCCAGAAAATTATTATCCGTGGCGATCTGCTTACACTGCTGAGCCCAGCGCAGACTGCGATCGATGGCTAAACGACACTCCTCGCGAGTGCAGGGCCAGGGCGGACATTCATCAATGACCATAGCAATGTCTGACCCCAAATTAGCCTGAATGGTCATGACCTCACGCGGCCCAAGGAAAAGTTTCTGACCGTCAATATGTGACGCAAATGCGATGCCGTCGTCACGAATCTCGCGAAGTTTAGCCAAACTAAAAACCTGAAACCCGCCACTATCAGTTAAAATAGGCCCATCCCATCCCATGAATTTATGCAAGCCACCGAGATCTCGTATCAACTCAGAGCCTGGGCGCAAATTGAGATGATAAGTATTCCCTAAAATAATCTGCGCCCCTGTCTCCCGAATCTGCGCCGGCGTCAACGCCTTGACCGTCCCTTGCGTACCGACCGGCATGAAGATCGGCGTCTCAATCTGGCCATGCAATGTACTCAGCCGACCACGGCGAGCAGCGGTTGAGGGATCCGTCTTGAGTAATTGAAAGGGAGGAAGCATTGGGCCTTTTATGATGAGTCAGTCTCAGGCTAGAGCAGCAATTCATCTTACTGCAGTACCGGGCGACCGAGGATCCATCTCATAGTAGCAAACACACCCTGTCCGCAGTCTTGACCCTCTGTCAATTGCAGGGTAGATTGATCAAAAGTGCTGCTGGTCATCGACAACTACGATTCATTCACCTTCAACCTGGTCCAATATTTCGGCCAGCTGGGGGTTGCTATGCGCATTTTTCGCAATGATGAGCTGTCGGTCGCCGATGCGGTAAAACTAAACCCTGACCGCATCCTGATTTCGCCCGGCCCTTGCACCCCGACCGAAGCAGGTGTAAGTCTCGATCTGATAAAGGCTTTTGCGGGTAAAAAACCGATCCTCGGCGTCTGCCTCGGCCACCAATCTATCGGCCAGCAATTCGGCGGAAAAGTCATCCGCGCCGATCGCCAAATGCACGGCAAACTCTCCCCCATCACGCACCGCGGCACTGATATTTTTAAAGGGCTGCCCTCACCTTTCACTGCGACTCGCTACCACTCCCTTTTAGTCGAGCGCGCTAGCTTACCAGATTGCCTAACCATCACGGCTGAAACCGCCGAAGGAGAAATAATGGGCCTAAGCCATAAACATTTCCCTATCTACGGTGTCCAATTTCATCCTGAGTCTATCGCCACCGAAGGCGGTATGCGGATTCTTCAAAATTTCCTCGCCCTGCCTTAAAGTCATGCGCTGCCCCAAGTGTACTTCTATCGCCGACAAAGTAATCGATTCGCGCATTGCTCGCGACGGCAACAACACTCGGCGCCGACGGGAATGCCTCGAATGCGGCAATCGTTATACCACTTCAGAAACCCTCGTGCGCGACAGCATGGTGGTGGTTAAGCGCGATGGCCGCCAAGAGCCCTTCGACCGCGATAAACTGTTCCGCGCCGTCCGCGCCGCCTGCCATAAACGCCCGATTGATAATGAGCAAATGACCATGCTCATCGAGGATGTGCTCGATGCCGTCGAAGCCCTCTACGACAATCAAGTCCCGACCAGCGCGATTGGCGAACATGTCATGCAGCGCCTCCGGAAAACTGATCAAGTCGCCTACGTGCGGTTTGCTTCCGTTTATAAAGAATTTCGTGATGTCTCTGAATTCGTCGATGAAATCAGTAATCTTAGCCCCCACGATCAACCCGCGACCGTGAAAGCCAAGAAATGACGCGCCCCCTGCAACTGCGCCGGCTGCATTTTCTTAACGCCCTCTTTGCCCCACTGACTGGGCACGATCTCTACCTGGCGCAACAAATTGATGACGCCATCAGCACCTCCCTCGGCGAAGCCGAGGAACGGGCGCCCAGCGACCCCGCCTTTGTTAAAGCGGCGTCCCTCTTACTCCAAAGGCTCTGCTCCGCTCAGTCGGCACATGGATTCTTTCACTGGGACGCTAGCGCAGATTACACTGGCGCCACCCCGCTCTTCACTCGCGCGAGCGTCATGCAGGGCTTAAAACAACTCGCCGGTTACTCAGAATCGACCCTGCTGATCACTAATCTGCGTACGGCCCATTGCCCACCCAGCAAACGTTGGACCGAGCGCCGCCGCCGCGAATACGATGAAACCCTTACCTTCATTCGTGAATTAGCCGCCGCGCGCTCATTACGGCAGGCTACGCTCAACCTGCTGTTCCTGTAAATCCGCGCTAAGAACGAGCCATCGACGGCTTTGCCATGAAAACTATTTTCCAAAAGATAATTGCCCGCGAAATCCCGGCGAAATTTATCTACGAGGATGAACTCTGCATCGCGATTCATGATGTCACCCCCCAAGCACCCATTCATGTGCTCGTCATCCCCAAACAACTCATTGCGCGCGTCGGGAATGCCAGTGCCAGCGATCAAGCTCTCCTGGGACATCTTTTGCTTACCGCTGCCAATGTAGCCAAGCAACTGGGCGTTGCCGAATCTGGCTATCGCCTCGTCATCAACCAAGGCCGCGACGGTGGCGAAAGCGTGCCGCACCTGCATATCCACTTACTCGGTCAGCGCCCCTTGGCTTGGCCACCAGGTTAAGCGCATCAGGCTGGCTGATGCGGCCCCCCGCCTTATTTGAGATATTTGGCCAACCACGCGTGAACCTCTCCATACCAATAGCGACTATCTTCTCCGCGTAGAATATGATGACCGGCCTCAGGAAATACGAGTAATCGGCTAGGGACATTTAAGCGCTGATTCAAGGTAAACCACATCAGCGCATTGTTCATCGGGACCCGATAATCTTGTTCGCCCACGGTAATCAAAATTGGCGACGTAAAGCCCGTCCCCTTTTCGTGATTCCCGCCTTGCAACGCTGGGCTTTGCTCCCGCCATACCTTGCTGTCGCCCCAAATGGGCCCACCACTGTTCACCTCACGGCTAAAAACACTGTCGCTGGTTCCCCACTGCATCATGAGGTCCGCCTCACCGGCATGAGAAATAATGCATTTATAGCGCGTGGTGGTCGCCTGGAGCCAGTTCGCCAAATGGCCGCCATAACTGGCGCCGCCCGCGGCTCGGCGTGTACCATCGATAAAAGCATAACGCTTTACCGCTTCATCGGCGGCTTGATTGATTTCTTCGGCGGGCCCCTTCAACGGATCAAATTGAATCGCGCGGGAAAATTCCTCTCCGTAGCCAGTCGAGCCTTTATAGTCCGTCAGCAATAAGACATAGTCGGACTGGGCTAATAAATGGTAGTTCCAGCGCAACCCAAAGGCGTCATGCCACATACTCGCGGCGCCGCCGTGAATGACCACAAAGAGTGGATATTTCTTCGCCGGATCAAAGCCCGCTGGCCGCACGATCATATTATGAATTTCGCGGCCATCTGCCGTTTTGAAGGTAAAATGCTCGAGCGGCAACCAATCGATCGCGGCCACCCGGGACGCATTGATCTGCGTGAGGGCTCTCGGCGACCCATTAAATGAATAAATTTCGGCCGGACTCGTCGCACTTTCCCACAACCCCACTAATGCAGTGCCACCCGCCCGCAACGCGCCAATGCTGCCGCCCACGGGCGATGTCTCTGCGCGCTCATCTCCGCCCGCATAGCTCACCGAGTACAATTCATCCAAGCCAGCATGCTCAAAAGTGAAGAAAATGCGATCGGTTCCCGTCGGCGTGGCGTAACGCGAAATGGAGCGATCGAGCGCTCCATTGATAATTTTCGGTACGGCACTTTGCCAGGGCCAAGAAAAACTGGCCAAACGCACGAGGTCATAAATTTTACCTGCGGTATTAAAATCAACGGCGCAGACTAATTTATCGCCACTGGGAGAAAACCCCAACTGGCCGTAGCTATAATTATCATTGGTCAAGCGCTGGGGCTCGCCCCCACTAAGAAGCACTTGGAAAATTTGCGCATTGACCGAGGCCCGCGCCCCGGCTTCGCGATTAATCAATGCCGTAAAAATAACCGCCGAGCCATCGGGCGTCCACTCCGCCTCTAAATTCTGGCCATCATCGCCGAATGAACCCCCAAAACCGGGACTAGCCGCCAACTGAGTGCCCGCCAGCAAGTCTCGCGCCACCGCGCCCGCGCGCGCCTCTTGGACAAAAAGATGAGCCTTCCGATCATCGAGCCACTGATTCCAGAAACGGGGAGGAAATTGTTCGTAGGTTCGCACACTATACTTTCGCTCCTTCCGCTCCTTCGCCGCTTTTTTGTTGGCGGTATCGTCCTCGGCCCCGGGATAAACATTGCTCACAAAAAGCAAATGGCGGCCATCGCCGCTCCACTTCGGCGCACTGGCCCCGGTTGATAGCGAGGTAACGCGCTCGGCTTCGCCCCCAGTGGCCAGATTAAGCACGTAAATTTGTCCGGCTTCATCCCCTTCCCGCTTAGCGACGAAGGCTAATTTCTGACTATCTGGCGACCAATTAGCCCCGCCTTCACCGGCCTTGCTGTACGTAATACGCCGCGCCGGAATTTCATCAGTCAGCGACTTCAACCAGAGATCTGACCACTGCTCTTTTGCCTCATACGCAGGTTCGCCCACTGAAAAAACCACCCACTTGCCGTCAGGGCTCGGGATCGGCGCACCGACCCGTTTCATCAACCAAACATCTTCATGAGTAATGGCATGCTTCTTGATCGCCTCAGCAGCTCCAACGATGCCTGCCCCTAATAATAAAACTGCCCCGATAAATCCCAACCATTTATTTTTCATAAAAAATTAATTTAATTTATATTAGCGCGCTTCAAACGTGCCATCGGCTCGTTTAGAAACGAGCTTTTTTAGCTCTAAGCTCATTAATGCTGCCGCCACAATGGGAGTCGGGAAATTCGTGAGGGCAGTCAACGCATCAATCCCCAGCAATGCTCCTCCCTTAAAAGATTCCATTACCTTTTGCTCAGACGCATCCAGTTGCGGCAGGAGTTGCTCCAGCAGACTCGGCTCATCCGTCAGCGTGGCTATTTTGGGATGCAGCCCATTGAGGTAACTCAGTTCCGCGACGATATCATCCACGCTAGTAAGCAAAGTAGCCCCATCGCGAATGAGCTGGTGACACCCGTAACTCGTCGCTTGGTCAATGCGCCCAGGGACGGCAAAAATCAACCGGCCCTGCTCTCCAGCAAAGCGCGCCGTGATCATCGCCCCACCCTGCACATCGCTTTCTACCACCACAACGCCTTCGCTCATTCCCGAGACGACCCGATTGCGCATGGGAAATGATTGTCGATCTGCTTTTCGGCCAAACGGAAACTCCGATAAGACCGCGCCGGTCGCCGCAATCCGTCGATAGAGATCAAGATTTTCCGGTGGATAAACAATATCGATACCACAACCCAGCACTGCCGCGGTTTTCCCCCCAACTGACAGCGCGCCTTCATGCGCCGCCGTGTCAATGCCGCGAGCTAATCCACTCACCACACAGAACCCGAGCTGCGCGAGCTGGGCTCCCAATTTTTTCGCGATGGCCTGCCCATAGAGCGTTGTTCGTCGACTACCGACCACCGCAATACAAGGCTGCTCGAATAGATAATCCCCTTTGCGATAAAGCCCGATGGGCGGATCATTAATCTCCCGCAATAAGCGCGGATAACCAGCATCGCGCGGGGTGATAAAAGATGCCTCTGCCTTGACTAGCCAGGCCTCTTCCCGCGGTAGATCAAAATGCGTGCGCCAACTGAGCAAAGCCGCACTTGTCTCTGGGCCCACGCCGCGCACCGATTCGAGCCGGTGTTTATTCGTGTCGAGAATTGCGCGCGGATCACCGCCGAATTCCTCCAGCAAACGATTCAAGGTGATCGGACCAATATTCGGCAGGTCATTCAAAACCATGAACGCCTGACGCTCTGTTAATAAATCAATCATGCAGTTGGGTGAGCGCTGGCCCAAGCTGCTCTAAAAGTTGGGAATTTCTATGGCTACTTGCCCATGAGTGCGAGCTAGTAAATCAGCGGCCCGACCAGGCCAGACCACCCCCCAACACGCCGCCGGCATGGCCGCCCACTCTTGCTCGTGATTTTTGAGTAACCCTGCATCCCACAATCGAGCCTCAGCGCTACTCAAAACAGGAACTGGTGCCGCCTGAACCATGCATGATCCTACCGATGCCTCCGCATAGAGAAAAGTAATTAACCGCCTCGGCTTGATTACGCCCTAAAATCTCACGGCCAAATATCGCGGCTTGCTCGTCGTGCTCAACTGTTGCGCACCAAAGCCGCGACCGCCATCGCATGGCTCTCTGTATGGGATAAAGTTAGCCACACATGCGTGGCCCCCACTGCCTGTAGAAGTGCAGCCGCCTTCGCATCCAGTCGCACCAGCGGCTCCTTGCGCCGACCATGGTAGACCGAAATAGAAGTCCAATCGAGATGCTCACCTATGCCGGTCGTGAAACATTTCGAAACCGCCTCCTTCGCCGCCCAGCGCGCGGCATAGTGTTTGTGCGAATATTTGAGCGTGTTGCAGTACGCTTGCTCTTCTTCGGTAAAAATTCGCTTAAGGAAGCGCTCCCCGTGCTTCGCTAAGATGGCCTGAATGCGCTCAACCTCAATGAGGTCACAGCCTAGGCCAATCAAGGTACCGCCGGGAGGAAGGGTAATGTTCATGGTGCAGTCGCCGTCGGAGAGAAGTGAATGGCGAATAAATTAACCGCTAAAAATAGAAAGTTTCGGCAAAAAAGTTTGCTTCTGGCGAAGGGCTACTGACGCGGATTCATCAGCGCTTTCATCGTGCGCACCGCCTCATCAATTCCACTAAATAAAGCGCGGCTAATTATGCTGTGCCCAATATTTAATTCGCAGAGATGCGGGAGGGTACGAACTTCCGTGATATTTATATAATTAATCCCGTGACCCGCATTAACGATGAGCCCAGCCGCGTGCGCCTGCTGAGCGCCCGCGATTAAACGGCTAAACTCTGCCGCTCGCCCCGGACTATAATAGGCGTTGGCGTAGGCTCCCGTATGCAACTCAACCCAGGTGGCCTTCAGCTTCGCCGCGAGCTCTATTTGCTCAAGATCAGGATCGATAAAAAGACTCACCTTAATGCCGGCCGCATTCATGGCGTCCGTCACCCGCGCTACCCGCGCTAAATTTTTTACCACATCAAGCCCCCCTTCAGTCGTGATTTCCTCACGACTTTCTGGCACGAGACACACCGAATGGGGTTTCAACTGTAAAGCGAAGTTGGTCATGCTCGGGGTACAAGCCATCTCTAGATTCAAGCGAGTTCCTTTAACTGCGCCCAAACGCCGCACATCGCTTTCCTGAATATGCCGCCGGTCTTCGCGCAAATGAATCGTAATTCCATCCGCCCCGGCCTGCTCACACCGAAACGCTAGCGCCACCGGATCCGGTTCAATATTACCGCCCACCGCCTCACCGAGCTGCCGGTAACGAGCCTGCCGCAAAGTTGCGGTATGATCAATATTTACGCCCAGAAGAATCATCTATAAAAATGATACTGAAATTAAGATTGCTGGGAATCAGGAAATTTAGCCTCAGCGCAGTTTCTTCCTTTCCGTTTTACCACGTTCCCCTTCTCTGAAGCCCATGCCTGTGACTACCGCTAAGCCCAAAGCCGAGAATCTGCTCCTTAATCTCATCTGCAATGTTGGTCTTCCCACCGCCATTATGTCTTGGGGCAGCGGCGATCAATTACTCGGACCCAAAGCCGGGTTACTCGTCGCCCTCATCTTCCCTCTCGCCTACGGCGTCTATGATTTTATTCGTCGGCGGCGGATGAATTTTATATCTATTATCGGCTTCAGCAGCGTGCTGATTTCCGGTGGATTTGGGTTGATGAATCTCGATGGTTTTTGGTTTGCCGTTAAAGAAGGCGCACTGCCCGCCCTCATTGGGATCGCGGTACTCGCCTCCATGAAAGCGAAGGCGCCCCTCGTCCACGAAATGCTCTACAACCCCCAAGTAATCGATGTTGAGCGCGTCGAGATCGCGCTCAACGAACGTGGCATGCAGCCCGAGTTCCAGCGCTTAATGCGAGCGGCCAGCTACCTGCTCGCGGCATCGTTTTTACTTAGCGCCGCGCTGAACTACGGCTGCGCTCGCTTAATTATCCGGAGCGCACCTGGCACCGAAATGTTTAATCAGGAATTAGCCCGCATGCATTGGGTCAGTCTCCTCGGGATCTCTATTCCCAGTATGGCCATGATGATGTATGCACTCTGGCGTTTACTCAAGGGACTCCAAGTCGCCACTGGCCTGACCCTTGACCAAATTCTTAAATCACCCCCGCCGAAAAATATTGAGCCGCCCAAGGACGATGCCGCCGCTTAACTTTAGCCGCGCCCCCCGCCTCAGCTACGCTGCTGAATCGGCACGTAATCGCGCTTCACTGGACCAACGTAGATTTGCCGAGGACGGTAGATACGCCCCTTGGGGTTCGAAGCGACCTCGCGCCAATTAGCGATCCAGCCTGGCGCCCGACCCATGGCAAATAAGACCGTGAACATGTTAGTCGGAACGCCCAACGCGCGCATGATAATTCCGCTGTAAAAATCGACATTTGGATAGAGCTTCCGCGAAATGAAGTAATCATCCTTCAGGGCAGCTTGCTCGAGATTTTTGGCAATCTCCAGCAAAGGGTCAGATTTACCCAACTTGGCGAGCACCACACTACAAGCTTCACCAATAATTCGCGCCCGTGGATCAAAATTACGGTAAACAGCGTGCCCAAAACCCATGAGCCGATTGCTCTTACTGCCACCTTTCGCGGCGGAAATAAATCTCGTGCCGTCATCATGCTCATCATGGATGGATTGCAGCATTTGCATGACCGCCGTATTAGCCCCGCCATGCAAGGGCCCCGACAGGGCATTGATCCCCGCCGAGAGCGAAGTAAATAAATTAGCCCCGCTCGAGCCTACCATGCGCACCGTCGAGGTGCTGCAATTTTGCTCATGATCAGCATGCATAAGCAAAATGAGATTGAGCGCCTTAGTGACCTCTGGGGCCACCACGTAGTCTTGATAGGGCTCGGAAAACATCAGATGCAAAAAATTATCGCAGAACGGCAGATCTTTGGGGTGCAAGAAAGGCAAGCCACGCGAGTGACGATAAATCATCGCCCCAATGGTCCGCATTTTTGAAATGGCCATCGCCGCCGCGAGGTCAAATTGCTGCAGATCTTTCTCAAAATTGTTAGTCGCCAATTGCGGGTAATGCGCCGCGAGTGAACCCACAATGGAGGATAACATTGCCATCGGCGGCGCCTCCTTAGGAAACCCTTCAAAAATTTTCTGCATCTGCGTCTCGATCGCCGCATTTTCACGCAATAACTGACCAAATGCGGTACGCTGCTGCTGCGTCGGCAACTCACCGTAAATCATCAGGTAAGCAGTTTCGACATATTCGCTGCGACCAGCGAGTTGGTCGATCGGGTAACCACGATGACGCAAAATGCCATTATCGCCATCGAGGAAGGTAATCGAACTCTCACAGGAACCAGTGTTACCGTAACCCTGATCGTAAAATATATAGCCACTATCTTTGCGCAAATTACGCGCATCGATGGCCAATTCCCCCTCTGTCCCCATCATCACAGGGCAGGAGATTTCTTTAGCATCAATCTTGAGCAGGGCGGTCTTTGACATGGGTAAGCAGACAAAAGAGCAGAAATTTGTCCTGTTGCAAAGCAAAGCCGCAACCCACCACCTCAGATTCACAGGCAGTAGATTTTCACCTAGGCCTTGGTAGAAATAGTATCACCCAAGGTCCGCTCACGCAGACTCCATACTAAGGCGTGGGCACGGCGGGCACGGCAAATTCACTAGCCGGAATTGGCTCATTCAGAATTATTCGATCAAAAATGATGCTGGTGGTCTGACCATTAGCCGCCTTGTTAATAACTTTCCCAGGAAAACGAACTCCTTGCACGATGATTTCGCCTACTTCGCGAATTTCTCCCCCGCTTTCCGTCTCAGTCTTTACCAACCGGCCTGTCCTTTGATCAAAATAACGCAGAAAGCTAATATTATTCGAGTGACTGAACAATAAGCTTACACAGGCAAGCCCCTCGACCTCCCCTTGGCCGATCACTCGAATCAGGACACCCTGCCGCTCCAGACCTGCAAAAAAGCTCAGGTTTTCTAGCGTATTCGCGCGCAAACGCTTTACTTGGGCCCCATCCAGTAAGGCCAGTTGCCAACGCGTAGGCTCAGCCGGATTAAAACGCATCTGCCATGCATCATAATGATCAAGCGCCGTCGTCTCGATATATTTTTCAAAATTAACGGTAATTCGCTGCTGATAATCTTTCTGAAAAATTATATCAGCCGGCCAACGGGTATGCGCATCGAGTTCTAAAGCGCCCGTGAAATGAATGGTGTGGACAGCCTGGAGCGCACTTTCACTCCCAAGATAAGCTCGGGCTTTCGCGATAATTTGCTCAGCAGTTTCGGCCCATAATACCACGGGCAGCAAACCAACTGCGCTGAGTATAAGCTTAAGGACCCGCCAGTTCATTAAATCAGGAGGCGACCGCTAAATTAGTCTGTGGCACCAGTTTTGCATCGGGCACTTTACTCCCACTCGATGGTCGCCGGTGGTTTGGAACTGATATCGAGCACCACCCGACTAACTCCGCGCACCTCATTGGTGATCCGGCTTGATATTTTTTGCAGTAACTCATGCGGCAGCTTCGCCCAGTCGGCAGTCATGGCATCGATGCTTTCCACAATGCGTAAGGCTATCACGTAATCGTACGTGCGCTCGTCACCGAAAACTCCAACTGTTTTCACCGGCAGAAAAACGGCAAAGGACTGCCAGACCTTCCAGTAATAACCTGAGCGCATCATCTCGTCCTGTAAGACCGCATCAGCGTTGCGGAGGATTGCTAATTTCTCGGCAGTGATATCACCCATTACGCGTACGCCTAGGCCAGGACCTGGGAAAGGCTGACGCCAGACAACTTCCTTCGGCAGACCGAGCGCCGCCCCCACTTGACGAACCTCATCCTTAAACAAAGCCCGCAGCGGCTCAATCAGTTTCAATTTCATACGGTCCGGCAATCCCCCAACATTATGGTGAGTTTTGATCAACGACGCGGGATTGCCAGCGATGGAAACACTTTCAATGACATCTGGGTATAAAGTCCCCTGCCCTAAGAATTCCGCACCCCCGATAGACTTCAGCGACTTTTCGAAAACTTCAACGAAGGTCCGCCCAATAATTTTGCGCTTTGCCTCAGGGTCAACGATCCCCTTGAGCCGCTTAATAAAAAGAGCGGAAGCATCGACTACGCGTAAATCGATTTTAAAGTTTCTCTTATAAAGCGCCTCCACATAGGCCCGCTCATCCTTACGCAATAGCCCGTTGTCCACAAACACACAGGTCAATTGGCGACCTATCGCCTTGTGCAATAAGGCTGCTGCTACGGAGGAATCAACTCCGCCCGACAAACCTAGCAGGACCCGAGATTTACCCACCTTCCTCTGAATATCGGCGACCGCTTGAACAATGAAATCCTTTGTCGTCCAGTCCTGCTTCGCGCGACAAATACCGACCAGGAAATTTCGGATTATATCTACCCCGCGCTCCGTATGAAAAACCTCTGGATGAAATTGGATCCCATAAAACCCCCGACGACGGTCTTCAATACCAGCGAAGGGCGAATTTTCAGACACCGCGGTTGCCGCAAAACCCGGCGGCAATTTAGTGAGTTTGTCTCCATGTGAATTCCAGATCCGCAGTTGCCGCGGCAGACCAACGAAAAGTTTTCCAGGCCGCTTGATCGTTAACTGACCAAGCCCATATTCGCGGGCCTTACTAAGCGCAACCTTACCCCCGAGAAAATAGCCCATGAGCTGCACGCCGTAGCAAATCCCCAGCACCGGCACGCCAAGTTTAAAAATATCGGCGTCCGGATGCGGCGCCGTCTTTGCGTAAACACTCTGCGGACCACCGGAGAGAATCACCCCCACCACGCCGTCTTCACGCAATTTTTCCGCGGGGGTGCTGAAATGATAAATCTTGGAATAAATCTGACACTCACGAATTCGGCGGGCAATTACCTGCGTGAGTTGAGAGCCAAAATCAAGAACAGCAATTGTCTGCGCCATAGGAGAAATTAAAATAGTTTTTATTAAAGTGAAATCAAAAAAATCGCGCCGTCTGATAAACCCGCCGCGGCCCCTTAGAATTTCAAGCGAGTATTACGATGGTTGCAGCGTGGGCATTGGGCCAGGTCAGTCCCCGTCTTTTCCGTGTAAAGATGATCACAGCGGATGCAATGGAACGTAATCTTCCGACGCTCGGAGTCGTAAAACTGCCGGTCGCGTCGATCGTAATAAAGCCAGAACAAGCCGAATCCACCGAGCACGAGCACTCCGTAGGCAAGCAAATCAAAGGTGAAATCAGGGACAGGGACCACGCCCCCAGTTCACACCAAGTAACGCCGGAGCCAAGATGAAATAAAAAAGCGCCGACCGTTAAGTCGACGCTTTCGATGATTAAATGGACTCGCTTCTTCTTCAGGCCTTAGGCGTTTCCGGGGCAACTTCGACCGCTGATGCGGGTTCTGCGGCCACCGCTGATTTCTTAGCGCCAGATTTCTTTGATCCTTTCTTTTTACCCCGAGATTTGGAGTAACCTTCATCCTCCGCGCTAATCAGCTCAATGATGGCCATCTCGGCCGCATCACCGATGCGCTGCGGTCCAAGTTTGTAAATTCGAGTATAGCCACCTGGACGTTTAGCGAACTGAGCGGCTTTTTCATTGAAAAGCAGCGTAACAGCGGCCTCATCGCGAATATCCTTCAGCGCCATACGGCGCAAGTGGATGGCATCCGCTTTGACAGCGGCCGCGGCGGCATTTTTAGCCTTAGTGATAACCTTTTCAATGAAAGGACGGAGGGCTTTAGCCTTGGTTAGCGTAGTCTCGATGCGACCGTGCTTAATCAGGCTGGCGCCCATGTTAGAAAGCATCGCTTTGCGATGCTCGCGAGTTACGCCGAGTGAGGCGTGATGTTTATTGTGACGCATTGGTGGTTTGGGTTATTGACTCCCGATCGGCAATCCGGTCGCAGCGTTGGGCGGCAGCGGACGGCGCGAGAGCCTAATTAAGTGATAAGTGGTGGGTCGAAAAGAACTACGGCGTGAGCTTTTACCCACTAACCGCGATGCAATGTTCGCGCCTGAACTTAGGCTTCTTTTTTAGTGTCCAGGAGACGCTCGTCGAACTTCATGCCGAGGGACAACCCAAGGGCCTCAAGCTTCTCTTTGATCTCGTTGAGTGATTTCTTACCGAAGTTACGATACTTAAGCATCTCTTGCTCAGTCTTCATGGCCAGCTCTCCGACCGTGGTGATATTAGCGTTGTTCAAGCAGTTTGCTGCACGCACTGAGAGCTCAATTTCGTTAACCGACATGTTCAGCAACTTGCGGAGTTTATTCTGCTCCTCAGAAACTTCTGCAGCCACACTCTCAAACTCATAATTCTCCTGAGAAACGCGATCAAACACATCAAGGTGATGCTTAAGAATCGAGGCTGATTGCTTGAGGGCATCGTCAGGAGTGATCCGACCATCTGTCCAGATTTCGAGCACCAGCTTATCATAGTCCGTGATCTGGCCGACGCGGGTATTTTCTACCGAATAACGAACCAAGCGCACAGGAGAGAAAAGAGAATCAATCGGGATAACCCCAATCGCCTGTTCTTCTTTCTTATTATTTTCGCCAGGGCAATAACCGCGGCCGGTTTTGATCTCAATCTCGGCTTCAAAGGTACGCTTTGTGTCGAGGGTGCAGATAACTTGCTCGGGATTGACGATCTTAATATTTGCGTCGGCCTGAATGTCGGCGGCCGTCACTGGACCTTCGCGGTTAACTTTCAGATGCAGTTTCAGTGTTTCGCGTTTTTCAGAAAGGATAAGCACCTTTTTGAGATTAAGCACAATATCAGTCACGTCTTCGACCACGCCGTCCACACTCTGGAATTCGTGGTTCACGCCCTCGATTTTAATCGAGCTGATCGCACTACCCTCAATTGAGCTCAGTAGAACTCGACGGAGAGAATTGCCGATGGTATGTCCATAACCAGCCTCGAAAGGCTCGGCGATAAACTTGGCGTAGGTATTGGTGGAACCCTCCTCAATCTTAGTGAGCTTGGAGGGAATTTCGAACTTTCCGAGGCGCTTGGGCATGGCAGGAATGATAGTTGAGTGAGACTGGAACTGGATGAGTGAAGGATAAAAGATCTGCCGCAGCTCGCAGAGCTTTGGCAAAATGAGCCGAGCAGGCTCAGAAGCGGGAATAGTATTCGACGATGAGCTGTTCGTTGATCGAGGGCTCCATCTCGTCACGAGTAGGCAAGCGCGTGACAGCGCCCTTGAGAGCCTCGTCGTTACGCGTCAACCAAGCCGGCACAACCCGCGCACGATTTTCTTCGATCGCGCGAGTCGCAAGTTGCCGAGAGGAATTAACTGCCTTCATTTCCACCTCATCGCCCTGCAAAACTGAATAGCTGGCGATATCAACTTTCCGACCGTTAACGCGCACATGGCCGTGATTGACCAACTGGCGAGCCGCCGCCCGACTCTTAGCGAAACCCAGCAAGTAAACTACGCTGTCAAGACGGGTCTCGAGCAGTTGGAGAAAGCGTTCGCCGGTAACGCCACGTTCTTTCTTGGCAATGGCAAAGGTACGACGGAACTGGCGTTCCAAAAGTCCGTAGATAAAACGGAGCTTCTGCTTTTCAGCGAGGCCAACCGCATATTCGGAAAGCTTACGCCGTGATTTTGGGCCGTGTTGCCCAGGCGGGAAATTGCGGCGTTCGAGCACCTTGGCCGAGCCAATGATATATTGGCCGAAACGACGGCTGATGCGAGTGGATGGTCCTGTGTAGCGAGCCATGGTAAAAAATAGTTAGCGGGTTAAAGGGCAGATTAGACGCGACGACGTTTACGGGGCCGGCAGCCATTATGTGGCACCGGGGTTACGTCGATGATAGATGAAATTTCTAGACCGATCGCCTGAAGACCGCGAATGGCCGAGTCACGACCAAGACCAGGGCCACTTACTCGAATTTGGACCTCTTTAAGGCCGTGAGCCATGGCGTTGCGAGCGGCATCCTGAGCCACAACCTGAGCGGCGTAGGCAGTCGACTTACGCGAGCCGCGGAAGTTGCATTTGCCAGCGCTCGACCATGAGATGACGTTACCCTTGCCGTCCGTGATAGAGACAATGGTATTATTGAACGTGGCTGCAATATTTGCGATGCCTGAGGTGATGTTTTTAGACCCCTTGGCCTTGCGGACCTTTACAGAGGATAGCTCCTCCTTGAGGAGATCCTCAGCCGTGACGGACTTGGGTACGCCACCGACTAATTCAACGGGCGCGACGGCGTCGGCCTTAGGGGCCTTTTCCTTACTGCCCTTGGCAGGCGCTTCAGGACGACTGCCGGCAGGAGCAGCAGAAGCCGCGAGGGCGGCGTCGACGGCAGCAGCGGCGGCCTTCTTAGGCAGCTTTTCCTTCTTGGGCACAGATTTCTCTTCAGACATGGAGATAAGTTTTAAGATTTAGAGACTTCCTTGACCTTAGTAACACCAACGGTCTTGCGCGGGCCCTTGCGGGTACGAGCATTGGTGCTGGTACGTTGACCACGTACCGGCAGGCTCCGACGGTGACGAATGCCTCGATAGCAATTGATGGCCTGAAGGCGCTTCAAATTGCCAGCGATATCGCGGCGCAAATCGCCCTCCACCACCCATTTATTATCAGTGATAATATGGAGAATTTTATTCAGCTGCTCCTCGGAAAGATCCGAGGCGCGCATGTTGGCATCAAGGCCGGCGGCCTCAATGATGAGATCGGCCCGAGCGGGACCAATGCCATAGATATAGCGGAGGGAAAAGCCGACTTTCTTTTTGGCGGGGAGTTCGACGCCGAGGAGACGAGGCATAAATGTTTTAGTTAAGAGTTAGGAGTTGAGAGTGAACAAAAGGAATAAATTAAAAAGGAGTGGGAAGAATAGTGAGAATCTCTGGAACAGAATCAGTTGTCAGCACGGTGTGTTCGAAATGAGCGGATGGCGAACCATCACGTGTGACGATCGTCCAGCCATCAGGTAAGGTCTTCACCTCGAAGCGGCCGAAATTAACCATCGGTTCGATCGCCAGCGTCATCCCCGCTTTAATTTTCTCGCCGGTATTGCGCCGGCCAAAATTGGGGATTTGCGGCTCCTCGTGCATCGCACAACCGACCCCATGACCAACCATATCTCGCACTACGCTGAAACCGTGAGATTCAACAAAGGTCTGGATAGCATTAGAGATATCACCGATTCGATTACCGGGTAGCGCTTGCTGGATACCGATACGCAAAGCAGATTCAGTGATTTCCAGTAATTTAGCGGTCTGGGGCGCAATGGCGCCGACTGGGACCGTAATAGCATTATCGCCGATGTAGCCGTTATATTCAATAACGACGTCGAGCGAAATAATATCACCGTCACGCAGGATGCGCTTCAGGGACCCGATGCCATGAACCACCTCTTCATTAACTGAGAGGCAAGTGTAGGCTGGATAGCGCTGAGCGTGCAACTGGTAGCCGTAGCAGGCGCTGCGAGCGCCAAACGAGGCAATGAGATCGCGGCCGATTTGATCCAAGTCGTAAGTCGTGATACCGGGACGGACCTGCTCCTTCAGCCGGGCGAGAACCGTCGCGGCGATGAGGCAGGATTCGCGCATCCGCTTAATGGCTTCCGTATTTTTTATCGGAATCATTAAGCAGCAGCGGGAATGGCTTCTAACAGAAGCCCGTAAGTGCGGTAGTGGGTGACAACGGGTTCCGCTGAAAGCGGATCGGGAACGTAGCCGCAAGTGATCATCTCACCGCGTGCTTCGAGCCACTCGTCGAACACCAACGCTTGGAGCAGCGTAGCCGGAAAATCTTCGAGAAGAAATCCCGCATCGGGTTTGCGCGCCCAAAACCACTTACGCATTACTGCGAGATGAATTTGGTCAGGCACGGCAAAGCCGCGCGTGATCGCCAATTGGGCTTGTTGGCCCAGTGACGTGCGTCGCGAAATCTCCTGTTGCACAAAAAACGCAGGAGAGACGTGCTCAAGATTCAAAGAACGGCCTTGGAGAATCAAACCCGCAAAATGCGAGCCAGATGGACCGAGGAGAATGACCTTCGATTTCGCCGAAGCGAAATTGGAAAAGGGGCTGGAGTGTTCAGCCCTGTTCACCGAAGTAAAGTATTAAAGAGCAAAGTGGCGGACGGCCCATGCGGTCAGGCCAACTAAAAGTATAATAACCATAACGGCAGTCAGTTGCATAACCGATTTGTCACTGGCCGCTTCACCTATCGCAACATTCGCTGAAGTGGTGCGACCACGAATGCGCCCCTTCTTCAGGAATCCATCGTAGTGACGCTGCAAGAGAAAAGTTTCGATTTGACGCATCGTATCCAGAATCACGCCAACGGTGATCAGCATACCCGTACCACCAAAGAAATAAGCAACGCGGGGCGGTACCGATAATTGGAATAGCAGTAAGTCGGGCAGAATGGAAATAATGGTTAAGAAAACCGCACCAGCCAAAGTAAGGCGGGTCATGATGAAGTCGAGAAAGCTAGCCGTCGGCTCGCCGGGGCGCACGCCGGGAATATAGCCGCCGTATTTCTTGAGGTCATCGGCGATCTGGATCGGCTTGAACATAACCGAAACCCAAAAATAACTGAAGAAGAGAATGAGTGCTGCCGTGAAGGTATAATACATCCAGTGGCCTTGGAGCAGATTATTGGAAAATTCGACGAGGAAGGGCAGCGCAAAGGCGGCTCCGAGTTGGGAAAGAATCTGCTGCGGGAAGAGTAGAATCGCGCTAGCGAAGATTACCGGCATGACACCCGAGTAATTGACCTTAAGCGGGAGGAACGAACTCTGCCCGCCGTACACCTTTTGCCCGACTACACGCTTGGCGTATTGCACGGGGATTTTGCGCTGGCCCTGGGTAACGGCGATGATTCCCATCGTCACAATAATAAAAAGAGCGATCATCATGGTGGCCTGCGGCAAGCCAAGCTTGGCAACGCCGATCGGGGCAAAAAACA
>NEUY01000010.1 GCA_002304425.1 Opitutia bacterium Tous-C10FEB | reverse complement strand
TGATATGGCGCACGCGGGTGCTTGATCAGCGGATTGCCCGGGAAAGTAAGCCGCCCTCAACCACGGAGGCGGCGCGATGAAATTGTTAAACCTCGAGTTATTTTACATCATCGCCGGGGGATTTTTACTGTTGGTGGCGGGGCGCATCGCGTTTGAACCGACGGCAGGAAAACGCGTGGGCGCAGCCTTGTTTTGGGGTTTGCTGGCGGTAATTTTTCTGGCGGGGAAAGCACTGCCGCCGGTGGTGGTTGGTTATATGGTTTTATTGATGGTGATTTTAGCTGCGACCAAACAACTCACGGGAGCACCGCGCTGGGAGGTGACGGCAGAGATGCGCGGGGCCGCAGCGGCGAAATTGCAGAATTGGATTTTTTTGCCGGCGTTATTGATTCCGGCCACAGCGGTGGTCGGCACGTTATTTTTGAGCAAGCTGCATGTGGGTGCTTGGTGGTTATTGGACTCCGCAAATCTTACGGTGACCTCCGTGTGCTTGGGGGCGGTCGTGGCGGTCGGGGTGGCGTTGCGCTTGACGCGAGCCCCGTTGGTCACGCCGGTAGTAGAGGGAAGTCGCTTAGTTCAAGCCGTAGGCTGGGCGATTATCTTGCCGCAGTTATTGGCCGCGCTCGGCGGCGTATTTTCGCAAGCTGGCGTTGGCCCCGTCGTGGCAGAATTGGCGGCGCGGGCGCTGCCGACCCAGTATCCGCTCGGCGCGGTGGTGGCTTATTGCGGCGGCATGGCGCTGTTTACCATCTGCATGGGCAATGCCTTTGCGGCTTTTCCGGTGATCACGCTGGGCATCGGCCTGCCGTTTATTGTGCAACTGCATCACGGCAATCCCGCGATTATGGCGGCGATTGGGATGTTGTCGGGTTATTGTGGCACGCTCCTCACGCCCATGGCGGCTAATTTTAATCTCGTGCCGGCCATGTTGCTCGAGCTGAAAGACAAAAATGCCGTAATCAAAGCGCAAGTCCCCCTCGCGCTCGGAATATTGGCGGCAAATATGATTATTATGTATTTTTGTGTTTATCGTTTCTGATTTTTTTCGACCGCCTTTTTTTCACCTGCCTCGCGCCGCGTAACCTGCTCTCAGCATGAAAACTATTTTACTCACCGGCTTTGAACCCTTCGGTGGCGAAACGCTTAATCCGTCGGCGGAAATTGCCCGCCAGCTCCATGGTACGATGATCGCGGGTCATACTGTTGTGAGTGCGCTCCTCCCGTGCGTTTTTGGCGCGGCGCGGGCGGAACTTAAAAAACAAATTCGGACGACTCGCCCCGCGTTAATTATTTGTCTGGGCCAAGCGGGTGGGCGCGCCGATATCACGCCCGAGCGGGTGGCACTCAATCTCGACGATGCGCGGATTCCGGATAACGGCGGGCAGCAGCCGGTCGATGCGGTGATCAGCCGCCAGGGCCCCGTCGCTTATTGGTCCACGCTACCGATTAAAGCGATTGTGCGCGCCCTGCAGCAACGCGGCCTGCCGTCGAGTGTGTCGCAAACCGCAGGAACCTTCGTCTGTAATCATGTTTTTTACAGCCTGATGCACGAACTTCGTGGGCAGAAAAAAATCCGCGGTGGCTTTATTCATGTGCCGTGGCTGCCGGAACAAGCGCCCGCGGGTCAGCCGAGCCTAACCTTGGCGGTGCTGACCTCCGCCCTCGCGGTGGCTCTGGAGACCGCGGTCAAAGTTCGCCGCGATGTGCGTCTGCCGGGCGGGGCGACGCATTAAGTCTACTCAGCTAGCTGGCATAAGCAGTGGGAGCTATTGCCACCCAGCCGAGCGGTCCTTAATTATTAAAGCGGAAGAGCGCGACGTCGCCGTCTTTGAAGACGTATTCCTTGCCCTCGAGGCGATATTTACCGGCTTCGCGGGCGGCGGCCACGCTGCCCAGGCGCGTGAGGTCTTCGTAGCTGACGATTTCTGCTTTGATAAAACCTTTCTCGAAATCGGTGTGAATGACGCCCGCAGCCTGCGGTGCTTTCCAGCCCTGCTTGATCGTCCAGCAGCGGACTTCTTTTTCGCCGGCGGTAAAGTAGGTCATTAAGCCAAGCAGGCCATAAGTGCCCTTGATCAGCGCTGAGACCCCAGAATCATCGACCCCGAGGTCTTTGAGGAAAGCTTTAGCTTCTTCGGGGGCCAAATCAATGAGCTCGGCTTCGATGCGCGCGCTGATCGGCACGTAAGCGGCATCGTGGTGGGTCCGCACATATTCGGCCACTTTTTGCACGAAGGGATTTTGTTCGGCGGTGGCCAGATCAGATTCGGCGACATTGCAGGCGAAGAGCACGGGCTTGGCCGTGAGCAGTTGAAAGAGTTTCATCAACGCCACTTCTTCGGGCGTGGCCACGAGCGTGTTGGCCGTCTTGCCGGAATTGAGGTGAGGCGTAAGTTTTTCGAGGAGGGCTAGTTCAATGATTGCTTCCTTGTCACCTGACTTCGCGTTTTTTTGAGTTTTGGTAATGCGCTTAGCGACGGCTTCGAGATCGGACAGGACGAGTTCCGTCGTGATGACCTCGATATCGCGCACCGGATCAACGCTGCCCATGGTGTGGATGATATCGGGATCCTCAAAGCAGCGGACAACTTGGAGAATGGCATCGACCTCCCGGATGGTAGCGAGGAATTGATTGCCGAGGCCTTCCCCCTTGCTGGCGCCGGCGACGAGGCCGGCGATGTCTACGAATTCGATCGCCGCCGGTACCACGACATTGGTCTTGGCGATGGTCTTGAGCACATAAGCGCGCTCATCGGGCACGATCACGACGCCCACATTGGGATCGATCGTGCAGAACGGGTAGTTGGCGGCCTCCGCCTTACGGGAACGGGTGAGGGCGTTGAAGAGAGTGGATTTACCCACATTGGGGAGTCCGACGATGCCTGCTTTTAGCATAAAATAGGTGGGTGTAAGGGTCGAATCAGCGGGGGCACTGGGGGCTTGACAAGAGCAAACTTGTGCCGTGCATTCTCACCCTTTTCCCAACGACACCCGTACTCTTTTAAGCAACCAGACACATCAAATGGCACTCAAAATTCGTCTTTCCCGCGTCGGCACCAAGAACGAACCGCACTATCGCGTGGTCGTAGCTGAAGAGCGTTCCCGTCGCGATGGTGACGCCGTCGAACAGATCGGCTCATACAATCCTCGCGCCAAGGGCAACCCAATGATTATCAAGCTCGACCGCGTTGATTACTGGGTTTCGAAGGGCGCTAAGCCCACGTCGACGATGCACGCGATGATCAAGCGCGCCCGCCGCGCCGTGCCGGCTGCCTAAGTCAGCGATTTTATCGTTCGTAACCTTTAAGGTTCGGCTCGCGCCGAACCTTTTTTATTGGATAATCGCCCCATGCGCATCGACGTACTGACGCTATTTCCGCCCATGCTCGACGGATTTTTATCCGAGAGTATGCTCGGCCGCGCGCAAGAGGCTAAGCTCCTTGAGGTGAAGGTGCACAATCTGCGGGACTGGTCGACCGATAAGCATCACACGACTGATGATCGTCCCTTTGGCGGCGGTGCAGGTATGGTTTTAAGGTGTGAACCAGTCTTCGCGGCGATCGAGCAATTGCAGACCCCAGGCTGCCGGCGCATTTATTTGACCCCCGATGGCACGCCACTCTCCCCGGCCCTAGCTCTGGAGCTATCCCAGCAGCAGCATTTGGTCATGCTGAGCGGCCATTATGAAGGGATCGATCAGCGGATTCGGGAAAAAGTCATCGATCAGGAGATCAGTATCGGGGATTATGTACTTACCAACGGCACACTTGCAGCGGCGGTGGTGATCGATGCTTTGGCCCGTTTTATCCCCGGTGTACTCGGTGAAGAAAAGTCGTTGACGACCGAAAGTTTCACCAGCAAGTTGCTCGACTTTCCTCAATTCACGCGTCCTGCCGTTTATCGCGACATGTCCGTACCAGAAGTTCTCCTCTCGGGGAATCATGGCGAAATAGAGAAGTGGCGGCACGCGCAGCAATTGAAGAAAACTCAGCAAGTTCGTCCCGATTTACTCACATAACCAGCTATGAATCCTATCATCCAAGAAATCACCGCCGCTCAGGTGAAACATAAAGTTGCGCCGTTTAAAGTCGGCGACGGTGTCCGCGTGCACACCAAAGTCCGCGAGGGAGATAAGGAGCGCGTACAGATTTTCACCGGCGTGGTCATTGCCCACAAAGGCAGCGGTATCCACGAGACCTTCACGGTCCGCCGCATCAGCTACGGCGAGGGCGTCGAGCGCGTGTTCCCTGTTAACTCACCAAACCTCGAGAAGATCGAGGTCGAGAAAGACTCCAAGCCCGGCAGGGCTCGGCTTTATTACCTGCGTGATCGCACCGGTAAGGCGGCGATGGCCGTTAAGGAAAAGCGCTATGACCCAACGGCTAAAGCCGCGGCCAAAGCCTAAGCTAACGTCATTAGTTTATTTTCTGCACCGGGCGGGATCATTGATCCCGCCTTTTTCTTGGGTTCACGGGAACCGCTCGCTCGAGCTTCAGCCGCCGTTGCCGTGGCTGTTTTCAGTATCGGCTGTTCGCGTTGGTCAATATTTATGCCAATAATTGAGCTTTGCAGGCTGGGGAATCCCGCCGTAATTCAAGCTCACGCCTGCATCTTTTTAAATTATGAAACTTCCGACTGAGATTCTCTCCCTAGCATCTGCTCAAGCTCGTGGCCTTGCTATCGATGCCGTTCATAAATGCTCCTCCGGTCACCTCGGTCTGCCCCTCGGGTGCGCGGAAATCGGCGCTGTGCTCTATGGCCATGCTTTGGTGCATAATCCTGACGAGCCCCGCTGGCTGAACCGCGATCGCTTTGTGCTCTCGGCCGGACACGGCTCGATGTTTCTCTACACGTGGCTGCACCTGAGTGGCTACGATTTATCCCTCGAGGAGTTAAAAAACTTTCGCGTGCTCCACAGCAAAACGCCGGGCCATCCAGAATTTCACGAGACGCCTGGCGTCGAGGCGACCACCGGGCCGCTTGGTCAAGGCATCGGCAATGCCGTTGGCCTCGCACTGTCCGGCCAGATGGCCGCGGCGCATTTCAATACGCCCACCCAAGAGATTTTTGATCATCATGTGCTATGTTTAGCGGGCGACGGCTGCATGCAGGAAGGTGTCGCCATGGAGGCGTGCGCTTTCGCGGGTCACCAGGGGCTCGATAATTTGATTCTGATTTACGATTCTAATGACGTCACCCTCGACGCGATGGCGACTAAGTCGCAGAGCGAAAACACCGTCGCTCGGTTTAAGGCGATTGGCTGGGATGTTCAGACGCTGCCTAATGGCCACGATCTCAGCGCGATTCTCAAAGCAATTACTAAAGCCAAAAAAGCGAAGAGCGGCCAACCGCAGTTGATTATTGCGAAGACCGTGATTGGGCAGGGGATTCCGGAAGTAGCGGGGACCGCCAAAGGTCACGGTGAGGGCGGGGCGAAATTTGCGGCGGCGGCGCGGCAGGGACTCGGCTTGCCGGCGGATCAGCATTTTTATGTGAGTGACGCCGTGCAGGTTTATTTCGCTGAGCATAAAAAACGGCTCAAGCGCGGTTATAATAAATGGAAAAAACTTTACGCAGCTTGGCGCGCGGCCGAGCCAGCTAAGGCAGCGCTGCTCGAGCAGGCCGGCGCGACGCCGAGCGCGGCGCACTTGCTGACCAAAATTCCCCTGTTTCCCAACGACGCTAAACTCGCCACTCGCGCCGCGGGTAGCAATGTGTTGCAGCCGTTGGCAGCTGAATTGCCCCTTCTGATTTCTGGGAGCGCGGATCTCCACGGCTCGACGTTGAATTATATCTCGGCTGATAAAGATTTTGATCGCACCAATCGCGTTGGACGCAATTTGCGTTACGGTATTCGTGAGCACGGCATGGCGGCAATTTGCAACGGGGTCGCTTATGATGGAATTTTCCGGCCCTCCTGTGCGACGTTCTTGGTTTTTGCTGATTACTCCCGTCCGGCGATGCGGATTGCGGCGCTCGCTAAATTGCCGGTGATTTATATCTACACGCACGATTCCATTGGCGTGGGTGAGGATGGTCCTACGCATCAACCGGTGGAGACCGTTTCTGGTTTACGGGTTATCCCCAATCTCGACGTCATTCGTCCGGCTGATCCCGAGGAAACGGCGGGCGCCTTCGCGGCGGCATTGGAGCGCACATCCGGGCCAACGCTCTTGTCGCTGACGCGTCAGGCGGTGCCGATGCTCAATGATTGTTCACCGCACGAACGGCGAGCTGGCGTCTTAAAAGGTGGCTATATTTTGATTCAGGAAACCGCTCCATTAACGCACATCTTACTCGCGAGTGGCAGTGAGGTTCAATGGGCTGTGGCCGCCGCGCAGACCCTCGGTGCCGGTACTCGCGTGGTCTCGATGCCGTCATTTCTGCGCTTTGACCAGCAACCTGCGGCTTATCGCGAGGCGATCTTGCCGACAGCTTGTCGCAAGCGTGTCGCGATCGAGGCCGGCGTCACGGCGCTCTGGTATAAATATGTCGGAATCGACGGCCACGTCATCGGCATCGATCGCTTTGGCCTCAGCGCCCCAGGTAACATTGCCATGAAAGAACTCGGGATCACGACCGAAGCAGTCGTGGCTGCGGCGCGAGCTTTGTAAACCGCAAGTGGTCGAGAGCGGGAACGCCCGCAATTGAAACTCGGCCTCTTAACCGAGAGTTCCGCCAATATTGCTCGAGGGTCGGGCCGGCTGGTTGCAAGCGAACTGATGCTGACTACTTTCGCCAGGTTGCGCAGATTTCACAAAAGACTCCTTGCGAAAATCATTAGGAGGCTAACTGTCTGCTGCCATATTTATGCCTCACTTGCTCCTTAAGGATCTCCCGCGCTATGACTGCCTTTTGAAGGCCGCGAAAGAGTTTCCGGATTTAGATCCTTCTGCGGCAGAGGTATTTTTGCATCTACTTCGAACGGGTGATGAGGTTTTTTCGGTTACTGACCGCAGCATGGTTGAGCACCATATTTCGCAGGGACGTTTTGGCGTATTAATGTTATTGTGGCGCAGTGCGGCTCGGTGTGCTGCAGGCTCGCTTGGGGTAGGGCTCCCGATAGACCCGCGCACACCCGCTGAATTAGCTGATGCCGCCGGCGTGACTCGCGCCACGATGACGGGGCTTTTAGATACTCTCGAACGCGATGGTTTCGTAAAGCGGGCCCCCGACCCAGATGATCGTCGGATGATTTCAGTGCGGCTGACGGCAGTGGGGGAACGTTTTTTGCGGGATTTTTTACCCGGACATTTTCAAACCATCACGGCGCTGATGAGTCCGCTGAGTGAGAGTGAGCGTAAAACGTTGGTTGGCTTGCTCGGTAAAATCCAGCAACAGGCGGCGGTTCTAGGCTCAGTCAAGCCCGTGACGGCGCTGGTGGCCGTGGGCTAATTCAATTTTAAAAATTAATCCTGATTTTTTCTTTATGTTTAAAAAATTCCTCATCGCCCTAGGCGGTTTCATCTTGGTGGTAGCGGCGCTCGGCGCGGTCAAAGTGGCCCAGATCAAAAAATTATCGTCGGCCCCGCGGCTCGCGCCGGTCAGCGCGGTCACGACCAGTACCGCGGTAGCGGTTACGTGGTACCCGCGGCTCCAAGCCATCGGCTCCTTGGCCCCCGTGGAAGGAGTCACGGTCAGCGCCGATGCAGACGGCACCATTGTTAAAATTGGCGCCGAGAGCGGCACGCTGGTCGCGGCCGGGGCTTTGTTGGTGGAACTCGATACGAGCGTAGAGTCAGCGCAGTTAAATGCGATCCAAGCCCGCGGTGAATTGGCGCGGATTAATATGTCACGCGCGCAAGATCTGCTCGGGAGCAAGGCCATGGCGCAGGCAGAATATGATGCGATCGCCGCAGCTTACAAACAATCGGTCGCCGACTTGGCCGCGCTGCAGGCCCTCATAGAGAAGAAGCATGTGCGCGCGCCTTTTGCCGGTCGGGTCGGCATTCGCCTCGTTAATGTTGGCCAATACGTCGCCAAGGGCCGCGCTTTGATGCCGCTCCAAAAGCTCAATCCAATCTTTGTTAATTTTAGTGTGCCGCAGCGGGAGCTACCGAATTTGGTCATCGGACAAAAGACGGTTGTAAGCGTCGACGCTTTCCCCGGAGTCGATTTTCCTGGAGTAATTTCTGCGATCAATTCCGAGGTTGATGCCGCTACGCGCAATTTAGGGGTGCAAGCGACGCTGGCCAATCCCGCCGAGGTGCTCCGCGCCGGCATGTTTGCTCAGGTGTTCATTGAATTACCCGTGCCCGCCGCTAAAATTGTCTTACCTGCCACCGCCATCGCCTACGCTTCCTACGGCAATTCAGTCTTTATTGTCGAAAAAATGAAAAACCAAGAGGGGCAAGAGTACCTCGGCGTGCGCCAGCAAATCGTCCAACTGGGTGTGACCCGAGGCGATCTTATCGCCATCGAGGAAGGGGTTAAGGCGGGTGAAGCGGTCGTCACCACGGGAGTTTTCAAGCTGCGCAACGGAGCCGCCGTCCAAATTAATAATACGGTCCGTCCCGCCGATAGCGCCACGCCCAAACCAGCAAATACCTGAATGCCGAGCTGAGGTAACATGATCGCTCGATCATCCGTTGCTGCAGTACCAACGAGTCTACTTTTCTTGTTCGTCCTATGAAATCTTCTTTTACTGACCTCTTTATTCGCAAGCCCGTCGTCGCGCTGGTAGTTAACTTGGTCATTCTGATCGTCGGATTGGTTTCCTACACTAAGCTCAATACCCGCCAGTATCCTCGCAGCGACAGCGCGGTGGTTAACGTGACCACGATTTATTTCGGAGCCAGCGCGGACACGGTTCGCGGCTACATTACCACTCAACTGGAGCGCAGTATTTCGAGTGCCGATGGGATCGATTACATTGAGTCGACTAGCGCGGCCGGCATTAGCACCATTAAGGTTTATCTCCGGCTGAACTACGACACCAACGCCGCGCTGGCGCAGGTCAGCTCAAAGATTGATCAGGTGCGCAACGAGTTGCCGCCCGGTTCGGAGACGCCGACGATCAACGTGGAGACCGCGGATAGCCAATTTGCTTCTGCTTATCTGAGTTTTTACTCCGACACGCTCGATCAGAATCAAATCACCGACTATTTGAACCGCATGGTGCAACCACGGCTCTCCGCGGTTAAGGGCATTCAACGCGCGGATGTCTTAGGCGGTCGCGTGTTCGCGATGCGTATTTGGTTGAAGCCCGAGGAGCTCGCGGCGCGTGGTCTCAGTCCCTCCGATATCCGCGCCGCCCTGCAAGCGAACAATGCCCTGGCGGCCGTCGGGGCGACCAAGGGTTCGATGATTAGCGTCAGCTTGGTCGCAAATACTGATTTGAAGAACGTGGAAGAATTTAAGCAGTTGGTCGTCGCTCAGCGCAACGGCTCGATCATCCGACTGAGAGATATCGCGGAGATCGTCTTGGGCGCGGAAGATTACAACACCGAGGTAAGATTCGGCGGTCAAACGGCTACTTTTATGGGCCTCTGGGTTTTGCCCACGGATAGCACCGTAGAGGTGATCGCGCGCGCGCGCGCTATTATGCCGGAGATCGAGCGAGCCCTGCCGGCAGGGTTACGCTTCAAACTCGCGTATGATGGGACCAAATACATCAGCGACGCGCTCACCGAGATCCTGCGCACGTTAATTGAAACGCTACTCATTGTGATGGTGGTGATTTTCCTCTTCATGGGTTCGTTGCGTTCGGTGCTCATTCCGATCATCGCGATGCCGCTTTCACTGGTGGGGGCGCTCGCGCTTATGGTGGCTTTTGGTTTTACGATCAACTTGCTTACCCTCCTCGCGGTGGTCTTGGCCGTCGGGATCGTGGTGGATGATGCGATCGTGGTGGTGGAAAATATTGAGCGCCACATCCGGGAGGGCCAAACACCCGTGGAGGCGGCGATTTTGGGCGCGCGGGAATTGGTGGGGCCGGTTATTTCAATGACGATTACCTTGGCCGCCGTTTATGCCCCGATTGCTTTTCAGGGTGGGCTAACTGGCGCGTTGTTCCGCGAGTTTGCGCTGACGCTGGCCGGGGCGGTGGCGGTTTCCGGATTTGTGGCACTCACGCTTTCGCCGATGATGAGTGCTTATTTACTGAAGGATCATGATCACGAGGATCAAGGACTCAGCGGGCGCATTAATCGTGGTTTCGACCGCATCCGGGATCGCTATGAAAAAATTATCGGGGCCAGCCTTGGCTGGGTGCCAGTAACGATCACGGGGGCGGCTCTGCTGACGCTCCTGCTGGTGCCTTTCTTTATGTTCGCGCAGCGTGAACTGGCGCCCAAAGAAGACCAAGGGGTGGTCTTTACTATTTTGCAGCCGGCCCCGACGGCGACGATTGATCAAAATTCCCTCTTCGCCGCGGAGGTGCAGAAAATGTATGCGGGGGTGCCTGAATACGAAAACTCGTTTCAAGTGACGGGAGCCAATTTTGGCTTTGCTGGCCTTATTTTGAAACCGTGGTCCCAGCGGCAGCGCAACGCCGTGCAAATTCAAGATTCGTTGCAAACGCCGGCTGCCACCATCGCGGGGGTTCAACTAATCGTTACGACCCCCGAGCCGCTACCCGCGGGCGGGCAATTCCCTATTGAGTTGGTGATTCGTTCCACGGACGGGCATCGGGAAATGCTCGATTACGCGCAGCAACTCGTCCTCTACGCCAACACCGAGGCAAATGCGGCCGGTGGGGCGCCCACTTTCTATTTTGCGGACAGCGATTTGAAATTCGATTTGCCCCAAGTCGAGATCGATATCGATAAAGACAAAGTTGCTTCCATGGGCCTCAACCTCAGCGACGTCGCGCGGGATTTGGGCTCCTTGCTGGGCGGCGGCTACGTCAACCGCTTCGTTAACGACGGCCGCAGCTATCGCGTGATTCCCCAAGTCGAACGGAGTCAGCGCCTCAACGCGGATCAGCTTTTGAATTACAATGTACGGGGCCCCGCCGGCCAACTGATTCCTTTGTCCACGATTGCGACCCTCAAGCGCACGGTGCAACCGCGGACGCTGAACCGCTTTCAGCAGCTCAATTCTGTGAAAATCACCGGCGTTGGTCCCAGCATCGATAATGCGTTAAAGAAATTAGAAGCTAAGGCGGCCGAGATTTTACCGCCGAGTTACTCGATTGATTACGGCGGTCAATCGCGGCAATTGCGCGTGGAGGGTGGGGCACTCTGGAAGGCGGCCGCGTTGTCGTTGGTGCTCATCTTTCTTGTCTTGGCGGCGCAATTTAACAGCTTTCGCGATCCGTTTATCATTCTGCTCGGCTCCGTGCCGCTCGCGCTGGTCGGGGCCATGGTGCCGATCTTTCTCTTGAAGACGTCACTCAATATTTATTCGCAGATTGGTCTCATCACCCTCGTCGGCTTGATTGCCAAAAACGGCATTCTCATTGTGGAATTCGCGAATACGCTGCAAGAGCAGGGTGTAGCGAAGCGCGAGGCCATTCGCCGAGCCGCCGCCACCCGCTTGCGGCCCGTCTTGATGACCTCCGCCGCGACGGTATTTGGACATCTCATGCTTATCTTTGTCACCGGACCCGGTGCGGCCGCGCGCAACAGCATCGGCTGGGTGCTCGTCATCGGGATGGCAGTGGGAACCATCTTCACTCTCTACGTGGTGCCGGCCTTTTATATGCTGATCGCTCGTGATCATAATGCGCGGACCGCTAACTCCGTGCAACCCGTGCTCGCCAAGTGACCAGCCAACATCTTTTATTCCAGCCTGCTTTATGAAATTTATTTCAAGTTCCTGCGCTTCCCTTGGCCTCGCTCTTCTGCTCAACGGCATCCCGCTCACTGCTCAGGTCGATGCCGGTAAGCCGGACCCAACGTACTCCGTGCCGGCCGCACTTGATTTGCCTTACGCCTTGGCCTTTGCCCTCGATAATAATTTCGCTATCCGCCAGGCCAAGGAGCGCATTCGCCAGCAGGACGGGGTCGTCTTGGAAGTGCGCAGCACGCAAATTCCCACTGTCGCGGCGGGCGGCAGCCTCCAGCGCAACGACACCAGCGTCGGCCCAACGGGCGAGGATCGCTACTGGTCGTTCAGTATCACGGCTAAGCAAACGCTTTATTCGGGTGGGGGCGTTTCCGCTCAGGTGCGCGGGCAACAGCTCAACTTGGATGCCTCCATCCTTACTTTGCAGGCCGTGATCAACGATGCCCTGCTTGAGGTGCGCACGCGCTTTTACACCGTGCTCGTTAATCGCGAGCGGATCAAAGTGCAGGAGCAAAACACCGAGTTGTTGCAGCGGCAGTTACAGGATGTGAAAAACCGCTATGAAGCCGGTACCGTTTCCAATTTTGAGGTACTCCGCTCTGAAGTTGCGCTCGCGAACGCGCAGACCCCGCTCATCACCGCGCGCAATGATTATCGCTTGGCGATCGAGGAATTGCGCCGCTCGCTCGGCTTAGTCACCGCGGCCGAGAATGATTTGGCAAATGTTCCAGAATTTCAGGGCACGCTAGAATTTACCCCTGCTAGTTTTGACCTGCGCACGGCCTTGGTCGCCGCGCGGGAACAGCGGCCTGATCTGCTGCGCTTGAAGAAACTGGCGCAGGCCGCTGAAGAGGGAGTCACCGCTCGCCGAGCCGGCTATCTGCCTAGCGTGGCGCTTTTTGGGGCCTACGACTGGCGCAAAACCGCTGGGTCGAATAATTTCCCTGGCGATCGCGATGGCTGGACGTTTGGGCTCTCCTCGGCTTGGAATATTTTTGATGGTCAGGCCACCTCTGGTCGCGTAGCCCAAGCCCGCTCCTTGCTGGCCCAGGCCAAGCTTTTTGTGGAGGAGGCTCAGCTGTCCGTTGATGTTGATGTTCGCCGGGCTATCTCGACGTTCCAGCAGGCCAATGAGCTCGCAGAGGCTTCTAAGAAGGTCGTTGAGCAAGCCACCGAGGCGCTGCGTCTCGCCAATGCGCGCTACAATGCCGGCACCGCTACGCAACTCGACGTGCTCACTTCGCAGGTTGATCTGACGACGGCTCGGCTCAATCAAGTTCAGGCTTACTACAGCTACAACGTAGCCGTCGCGACGACCCGCAAAGCGATGGGTCTGGCGGATGAGCTGCGTCCGACCGGCGAATCGCGCGATCCAGCTAAATAATCGCGCCGCGCTTTGCTGCGTTATTTTATCGGCTCAGACTTCATCCCAATTGCTGGGCAATTTTCATCCGTGCCCCCAAATTCTTTTCGGCCCAGCTGAGTAGGTTGTCTTGTATGAAAATTCCTCGTCCCCTCTTAGTTGCAATGGGAGTGGTCGCGTTGGTTGGCGTGGTCCTCGCAACGCTGGCTTTCCTGCCGGGGGTGCAGCGCTGGGCTCTCCTGCGCGCAGCGGCGCAGCCGCCTAGTTGGCCCCTCGAAGTGGCGGAAGTGTCCATCGGTTGGCAGAAGGTTAGCATTCGCGGCGTGGCGCTGCAGCACGCTGGGCTGAGCATAAAATTTGATGAACTCACGGCGGATTATTCGTTGCGCCAACTGCTGTGGTCTCGTCGCCTCGAAGTCCATCAGCTGACGGTGGCGGGTTTGTTGGTTGATGGGCGCCAGCCTGCGGCGCGCTGGGCCTCGGTGGCGGCGGTGACCGCGCCGCTGACGGCGGCTGGGTTGTTGGCCCAATGGCGTCTTCCCTTAGAATTTACCTTAGATGATATTCTGCTCGAGGGGCGGATATTATTGCCGGGCGCCGCTGCCGTGGTTGCTGACCTTAAGCTCACGGGCGGCCAATTTGCGCCAGGTCGCGCCGGGGCGTTGCAGTTGAAGGCTGTCTTGAAAAATGCGGCGCCCAACGCGCCGGTCAGTGTTTTGCACGCGCAAATTAATCTGCAAGCGACTCAGGGTCTGGAGCATTATTTTACGCAGATTAGTGTAACGGCGTTAGTCGATGCTTTCGGGAAAAATATTACCGAACAAAGCCAACTGAAGCTTTCGGTCGATTTAGAGCAATCTCCTGCCGGGGAGAAATATTCCTTGCACGCCGATACCTTGGTGGGCGGTGTGCCGGAAAATATTTTAACCTTATCCGCTAGCTTGCCTCTGGGGGCGCAAGAATACGCCGGGCAATGGTCGCTCAAGGCTCGGACCGCTCAAGTTGAGCCCTTCAGCTTTGGCGGTTTATTGCCCGACTTTAAGGTTAACGGCGATGGTCGGTTTGGGTTTAACCCGGGCCGTGCGGCGCTGAGCCTCCAGGGGGAATTGCAAGGAGAGGTTAATCGCCTCGAGGTGCTCAATGCGAGTTGGCGTGACTTGGGCGCAGTGTCGCTCGTAACGAAATTTGATATCACGGGGGCGGGGAGCGTGATCCGTTTGAACCAGCTGGATGTTCGACTCAACGGCGCACAGCCCATCCTCGAGTTGCAGGCGAAGCGGGCCGCTCAATTAAATCTTAAAGAGCAGCGTCTGCAGGTTGGGCCCGCCGATGCTGGTGACACGCTTGATTTAAATATTATTGGTCTGCCGATTGCGTGGCTCAGCCCCTTGGTGCCTCAGGTCAAACTCACTGGGGGGCTCATTACGGGTCGACTCACGGCCGTCGTGGAGCAGCAGCGCTTGCACGTGCGCGTGGTGGAGCCCTTGCGCTTCGCTGCGCTGTCGATCACGCACCGCGGTCAGCCGTGGCTCGAGCAAGCCGAAGTTAGCTTGCAGGCCGAAGCGAAGCTCACCGCCCAGGAATTAGCCGTGCAGATTAGCGAATTAAAGGTGCAGACCGCGGCGGGTGATCACCTCAAGGCTCAGGCGACGGTGACGCTTCCCGTAACGCCGGCTCCCTCCATTACGGTTAAAGCCCACTACACAGGTGACTGGCCGCAGTTGCTGGCCCCTTGGTTACCGGTGGGCCGCCTCCGCTCTACCGGACAGCTTGAGGCCACAAAAATTGGGGAGAAATTATCGATCCGCCAACTCGACTTGGCTTTAACGCGTGAGACGGGCGCGCTGCTCGGCCGGGCGTTCGTTTTGCAGCCATTTACGGTGGATCTTGCGGCCGGTCGGGCGTGGGTTGATCAACCCCCACCCAAGGTCGCGAGCAACCAAGGTCAGGGAGATTTAATGCGGCTGACTTGGGGTGCCCTCCCCATAGACAATTTACCCATTAGCTTCGGCGGTGGAAAGCCTAGCGGAGTAGTGGCGGCGGGGGAATTTTTACTGGTGAACGAAGGCGAGCAACTGACCCTCCGCGCAGCAGTTCCGTTAAATTTTCGCCAGCTCGCATGGGCGCAAAGTGGCCGCCGGCTGATCGATGGCTTACAGCTCACCGCCCAACCGTCGGTTGAGTTCACCGGAGCTCAAAATTTTAAACTGCAGACCGGTGATGTCCTTATTCAGAACTCAGCTGGAGAAAACATTTTTTCGGGACAAGGTCAGTTGTCTCAGAGCACCGACACTGATCTGCGGGGATCGTTGACGCTAGCGGTGGAGCTGCCGGCTCTATTGGCGCAACCCTTCTGGGGGGCGGCACCGTTGCTGACGGCTGGTCGGATCAGTGGCGAAATTCGGGTCGCGGGCAACGGGCTCAAACACGTGGAGGCTCGTTTGACGAGCAATGGACTGGTGGCCGCGACTGGGAGCGACGCACTGCCAGTCGCCAATTTAAGTTTTCGCCTGATCGTGCAACCAAGCGGCCAAGTCTCGGTGCAGGCTCCGTTGTTATTAGACCGCGCCGGCCGACGTTCCGATTTGAATTTAAATCTCGAGCTCCAACCACGAGTTGGCGGGTACACGGTGGCGGGGCGGGTCAGCGGTACGCAGGTAGATTATGCTGATGTCATCGCTTTAGGGGGATTGGTGAGTGCGGCGGCGCTGCCCCGGTCGGCCGCGGTATCAGTTCCGGTAGGGACGGTTAAAAATATCGCTGACGCCACGCCGGCTTGGGCCCAGTACAACGGTCAAGTCACCTTGGACGTGAGGGCAGTGACTTGGGGAACGGACTGGGCTATGACCGGTTTGACGGGCCAGCTCGGCCTAGAGCCCGCGCGTTTAGTGCTCGAGCAGCTGAGTGCTACCATGGGCGAAAAAAGTAAATTCGCCGCGCAGGGAGAAATTAAGTTTAGCGCTGGCGTTATGCCTTACGCTCTGCGGGCCAATTTTTCTTTGCCGGATTTCGATGCCGGTAAATTTTTCCAGGCGCTGACGCCGGCGAAGCCACCCACGATTGAGGGCTTATTTACCGTGCAAGGAGATTTTGTGGGCGCGGGCCTCACGCTGCCGCAACTCATGGCGCGCACGCGTGGCAGTTTCGAGCTGGCGAGCTCGCAAGGAGTTTTTCGGGGCCTGCAGCGTTCAACCAACAAGCTTTCGCTGAGCTCCAAGGCCGTTGAACTCGGGGCCACGGTTTTTGGGTCAATCTTTGGGGCGCAGAAAGTAACGCACGCGGCGGAGAAAGTTGTCGGCACGGCTTATTTTATTGATCAACTCGCGCAGACTTTGGGGGAATTAAAATTCGAGCAGCTCAAGGTCCACGTGGTGCGCACCGAAAAACTCGATCTGGAACTTAAAAATTTCAGACTGCGGACCCCAGATATTAGTCTGACGGGTCAGGGTGCTGTGACCTATCAGGCTGACCTAGCGTGGCTCGAGCAGCCGCTGAATCTGAAGCTAATCATGGCTGGGCGGGGTAAGACCGAACAAATTCTGGGCAAGCTTAAGTTGCTCGATGGCCAGCGCGATGCCCTGGGTTATGCCACGCTGCGTGACCCGCTGACCGTGACTGGCTCTCTAGCCAAGCCAGATGCTTCCGTATTTTTTATCGGACTCGCGGCGAGCAAATTATCCGATTTTTTTACCCCTGATCCTTAATTGCCTTAGGCGGATAAATATTACGCTTGCGGCAGATCGTTGCGGCCGGACATTCGCTCGTCAGCTCCTGGCGCTGGGTACTCGTTTCTTGCCAAGGCGCTGGGTTGGTCCAATAAATGCTTGATCGCTGCTGACATGTCGTTGCTTCCCCTCCGCTCACGCATTCCTTCCGGCTTGAAATTGTTAGATTGGTTTTTGCGTGGATGGACCGCACTCGTTTTTATTTTTCTCTATGTCCCGATCGCCGTATTGGCGATTTATTCGTTTAATTCCTCAAGACTGAATATTGTCTGGGAGAACTTCACCTTGCATTGGTATGCGCGGTTGTGGGCGGATGGTCCGCTCATCCAGGCGGCAAAAAACAGCTTACTGATTGCCGGCGTGAGTACCTTCATCTCGGTCGTTTTTGGCACAGTCGGCGCGTGGCTCTTGCATCGCTACCGGTTTAGCCTCGCGCGCAGTATCCAGACTTTGGTCGCGATCCCGATGGTCATGCCAGAAATTTTGATGGGCATCAGCTTGTTGATTCTCTTCGCGACGGCGGGGGTGAGCTTGGGCTTCACCACGGTGATCATTGGGCACGTAACTTTCTGCTTCCCCTTTGTGCTGGTCGCGGTGCAAGCCCGCCTCCAGGGCTTGGACCCCGCCTTGGAAGAGGCCGCTCTCGATCTTGGCGCCACGCCCTTGCAGGCCTTCTGGTATGTCATCGTGCCGTGCCTGCGTCCCGCCATCGTTGCCGGTGCCTTGATGGCTTTTACCCTTTCGATGGACGAACTCATCGTTACTTTTTTTATCCGGAGTGCCGCAGCGACCACGCTTCCCATCCAAGTTTTCGGCCTGGCTCGCGTCGGGCTGAATCCGATGCTCAATGCGCTTTCCGCGATCTTTATTGTCGCCACCGTGGCATTCGTGCTTTTTTCGAACTACCTGAATAAATTAAGTCGTCGGTAATTTTACCCACCTATGAAAACACTCCAAACTATGCTCCTCGCGCTGACCGTACTCTGGGCCACGGTCGCTTTGCCTGCTGCCGGTGAAGTTAATCTTTTTGGCTGGTCGGAATACGTGCCGCAGGAAGTGCTGGATGGCTTCACGAAGGAAACGGGGATTAAAGTGAATTTTGAATCCTATGCTTCCAACGAAGAGATGCTCTCCAAGCTCGTGGCGGGGGGCGGCGCCTACGATGTGGTCCAGCCTTCTGATTACACTGCCGAAGTCATGGTTCGCCGCGGAATGTTGGCGCCGCTGAATTTTGCCCTGCTCCCGAATCGAAAAAACATCGCCCCCGATTTGCTCGATCTGCCGCACGATCCCGCGGGCAAGTTCACCGTGCCTTACATGACCGGCACCGTCGGTATTGTGGTTAATACGGAGAAGGTAAAGACGCCGATCACCGGCTACCGTGATGTTTTCCAACCCCAATTTAAAGACCGCCTCGTGGTGCTGAATGATAACCGCGAACTAGTGACTTGGGTGCTGTATTCACTCGGGCTTACCTCCAGTGATGTCAGCGCGGCGAGTCTGGCCAAGGTTCGACCCATCCTAGCGGCCTGGGTTAAGTTGGTGAAGGTGTTTGATTCCGACAGCCCGAAGACGGCTTTGCTGAATGGTGACGTCGACATCGGTATCGTGTGGAGCGGGGAGGCGGCCATTCTTTGGAACGAAAATAAAAAATTTAAATATGTCTTGCCGGTGGATGGGGCTCACCTGTTCGTCGATACCCTGTGCATCCCGGCCCTCGCAAAAAATAAAGCAGCTGCGCATCAACTGATTAATTATATTCTGCGGCCCGAGGTCTCCAAGCTCATCTCGGATAAATTTCCTTACACTAATCCAAACTTAGCCGCTCGGCAGTTGTTGACCGCCGACCAACTGGCTAATCCCGCGAGCTATCCGGCGAGCGGCAAGCTCGAGACTTTTCGTGATATCGGCAAAGCCGCGGCCGAGATCGATAAATTAGTTACGGATCTTAAGAGCGCCCAGTGAGATCGCCCGCCTTACTTCGCCGGCCTTGGCGGTCATTGCAGATTCGGTCGATTGGGGTAGCGGTGACTGGCCTCAGCGCCGCTGATTAAGCTGCTTATGCTGGCCGCCCCAATTCCCCCTCCGCTAACCCTCGGCGATCGTCGCCGGCCCGGCTGGCGCGCTTGGGCGCTGATCACGCCCATGGTTGCTTGGTTGCTGTTGTTTGTGATCGTGCCGACCGCAATTTTGTTTGTTTACAGCTTTTGCGAGCGCGATGAGGTGGGGGGAGTAATTTTTCATTTTACCTGGGAAAATTACCAGCGCGTCCTCGATCCAGTGTATCTATTGATCTTCGCTCGGTCGGTAGGCTACGCCGGCTTGACGACGATCATCTGCGTCATCGTGGGCTATCCGGTGGCCTATTATATTGCTCGCGCCACGGAGGAACGACGCAATCGGCTCTTGTTGTTGGTCATGGTTCCTTTTTGGACGAGCTTTCTGATCCGCACGTATGCGTGGATTACCATTCTAAAGCAGGAAGGATTGCTGAACGGCCTACTGCAGTCGATGCACGTGACGACTGGCCCCTTGAGTCTGCTCTACACGCCCACCGCCGTAGTGATCGGACTCGTTTACGCTTATTTGCCCTTCATGATTTTACCGATCTACGGTAGCGCGGAAAAGCTAGATAATGCACTCATCGAAGCGGCCTACGATCTCGGCGCTGGACCCCTGCGAGCTTTCTCGGCGGTGATCGTGCCACTGACGATGCCGGGGATCGCGGCGGGCACGCTCCTCGTTTTCGTCCCGGCGATTGGGATGTTCGCGATCACTGACTTGATGGGAGGCGCCAAAGTCCCCATGATTGGCAACGTGATTCAAAATCAATTTTTGCAAGCTCGGGATTGGCCCTTTGGCGCGGCCTTGGGGGTGGTTTTTATGCTGATGTTTGCGGTGACGTACGGAATTCTCCAAAGCCGTCTTGCGCGGCCCAAATCATGAGCGCTCCCGCAAATAGCATGATTGAGATCCGCGGTGTGACCAAACGATTTGGCAGTTTCACGGCGGTTAATGATATTTCGCTTTCGGTGCGCGAGGGCGAATTTATCACCTTACTCGGGCCGTCCGGTTGTGGTAAAACGACGCTGCTGCGCTTGTTGGCCGGTTTTGAAACCCCTGATGCGGGCAGTATTTTGCTCGCGGGCGAGGATGTATCGCACCTGCCGCCTTATCGGCGCAGTGTGAATCAAGTTTTTCAGAGCTACGCGCTCTTTCCGCATTTAACCGTGCGCGAAAATGTGGGCTTTGGCCTGCGGATGCAGCAGGTCCCCGCCGCCGCCGCCGCCGAGCGGATTCGCGAGGCCCTGGCCACGGTTTCGCTCGAGCCGATGGCGGACCGTTTCCCGCACCAATTATCCGGCGGGCAACGGCAACGCGTCGCCTTGGCGCGCGCCATTGTGTGCCGCCCCAAGGTATTATTATTAGATGAACCGCTTTCCGCCCTCGACGCCAAATTGCGTCACGCCATGCAGCTTGAACTCAAGCACCTTCAGCGCCAACTGGGGCTGACGTTTGTGTTCGTAACGCATGATCAGGAGGAGGCGCTTACCATGAGCGATCGGATTGCCATTATTAATCACGGCCGGATAGAGCAGTTGGGCGATGCGAGTGAGATTTATCACAAGCCACGGACGCCGTTCGCCGCGGATTTCATCGGACAGGCTAATTTACTCAGCGTCACTGTGCTAAGTCGCCATGCGACGACGGCGCGGGTGCGCCTCGACGACGGACTGGAATTAACCGTCAGTGCCGCTGAGCTCCCCGCCGCGAGTCAGACGGCCTTGATTTCTATCCGGCCGGAAAAAATCCATATTTCGAAACGCCCAATTGCAGCAGACAATGTTTTTTCGGCCCGCATTCAGGAGGAGATTTTTCAAGGGGCGACGGATCAACTGTGGCTCGTTACCGATCAGGGCACCCGACTCCATGCACTGGTGGCCAACGAAAGTGCGATGAACGAAGCCTATCATGAAGGCGAACGAGTTTACTGCAGCTTGCATCTCGATGATTTAGTGATTGTCCAGTCGGCGTAACCTCGGGCTGAGGTGCGAGACTGCTTGTGGTTGGCCTGAACTTCTGGCAGCCTGAGGCCCATGATTTCGGCGGTGCATTTTAAGGATTTTAAAGCGCTGCGCTCGACGGCGGTACGCTTAGAGCCCTTCAATCTTTTGATCGGCCCCAGTGGCAGCGGCAAGACCAGCTTGATTGAGGCGCTGCTGCGCCTCCGGTACCTCGCGGGTCAAGCGCCGGCCCCCGGCCCGGCGAGTGCGTTGGCATTTTTAAATGGCCCGCAGATTGAATTTCATTTTCACCCCCCATTTGAAAACGTCCGCGTAACCCTCGGCTGTCAGGCCGATGAACTTAGCTGTCATCGGCTGCGGGTAGATCATCCCCCAGGGTTAGCGGGAGCAAGGCAGTGGGCCGAGTTGCGTACCCAACTGCACGGGATTCGGGCTTACTTGCTAGATCATCAGGCGATGGGCGCGCCGGTGTTGCGCTCGGCGGGGACCGAACTGGCCACTAACGCCAGCAACCTTGCAGCGGTTTTGGCGCAGCGAGCCCAGCAAGCTCCCGTCGCCTTCGCTCATCTGGTGGCAGATTTTTGCCGCATCATGCCCGAGTTTTCTGGACTCGATTTTCGTGGGGTGGGCGAGGGGCACGTTGAGCTACGGGCCGCGCTTCGCGATAGTCCCGAGCACCTCAGTTGTGAAAATTTATCCCAAGGGACTCTTTATCTACTCGCCATCTTGACCCTCGCGCATGATCCCCAGCCGCCGACCTTGTTGTGTCTCGAAGAAGCTGATCGCGGCGTGCATCCTCGCCTGCTGCGCGAAGTTCGAGACGCCCTGTATCGACTGAGCTATCCGGTGGCAACCGAGACGACTCGACCAGTGGTGCAGGTCATCGCGACCACGCATTCACCTTATTTATTGGATTTATTCCGCGATCATCCCTCCGAAATCGTCTTGGCGCACAAACAAGGAAACGCGGCGACCTTTGAGCGCTTAAGCGAACGCCCCGATATTCTTGAATTAATGCGCGAGACTAATCTCGGTGACTTATGGTACAGCGGGATTTTGGGCGGCATCCCTGGCGATTAATGTATGCGAGCTCCCGAAGCGATGAAGCTTGCGCTCCTTAGTGAATCGCCGGCCGATGAGGCCGCTATCAGCATTTTAGTGGGTTATGTCCTCGGCGCACCATTCACTCGAGTGCAACCCACCTTGCGGGCCCGAGGCTGGCCTTCGGTGGAGCAGGTGCTGCCTGCCATTTTGCGTCATCTGCATTTTAATACGGAAGCCGATGGCTTGATTGTCGTCGTCGATTCCGATGATTCGGTGGTGCACACGCCCCAGCACGAGGCGCCCGCTTATCATCACCCCGGCTGTCGCATCTGCCGGTTGCGGACAGTTTTTCGGCGGACTTTAAAGAATCTTCCCCTCAATGCAGCTCACCCGGCGCCCGCCACTAGCGCTCATCCGCGCATCCGGCGCGAGCGGGTATTGCGCGCCGTGGGCTTAGCGGTTCCGGCCATGGAGGCTTGGTATTTGTGTGGTCGCGACACGTCGATCACGGAGGCGGCGTGGACGCAGGGCCAAGCGGCTGGGCGCGTGCCGTACACCCGCAGTGAATTAAAATGGCGGGTCTATGGCACCGAGCGCCCTACTTTACCTCATGAGATCAAACGCGCGGTCCAGGAAGTGACCCGGCATCAGGGGGATCTTCTCCGACTGGAGCATGATTTTCCTCAAGGTTTCGGTTCGCTCGCTCGCGACCTCCGGAGCTGGAGGGCGGAGTCAGGGCACTGAAGGGCTCGCGCCAAAGGATGGGCTTGCCCACAACTTCCTCGCTTGCAGAGTTAGTTGTTTACCCCGCATGAAATTCCCACGCGTTTCTCTAGCGGCGCTCATTGGGGCGCAGGCTCAAATCACTTTCAATGATTGTGCCGCAAAATTTATGCTCATCGCGCTCGCCCAGCAGCTGGCGCGGCAGGCGGGCACTGACCCCAAGTCGCTCATCGCGTTGATCGCGGCTTTGCTGATTTCTCCTTACATTCTTTTGGGCCCGTTCTGCGGCTGGTTGGCTGATCGCTTCTCTAAGCGCACGGTCATTAATGGAGCACTTGTGCTGCAAGTCGTCGCCATGGGTCTAGTCGTCGGGGCGCTCTTGCTTAAATTATTCTGGATCGTGCTGGCGGCTTTTTTCCTCTTGTCGGTTCAAACGGCGATTCTGGCGCCCGCCAAGCGTGGCATTCTGCTCGAATACGTCGGGCCGGAGAAGCTGTCCCGCTATGTCGGCTACATGGAGATGAGCGCCGTGACGGCGGTCTTGGTGGGCTCCTTTGCAGGGGGCTGGCTATTTTCCCACTGGCTAAGCGTCGGCGCCGATCCGTGGCGGGCCGCGCTGCTGGTTAGCGTCGTGCTCTGGTTTCTCGCTGGGGTTGCGTGGGGGATTTTTCAATTGGCCCAACCGACCCCCGCGCAAACACAGACGCCGTTTACTTGGCGCTTGTTGGTGCAGCATTTATCACTCACGGCGGAAGTGCACGGCGATCGGCCCTTGTGGCGAGCGACGCTGGGGATTTGTTTCTTTTACGGGATCGGTGGATTTATTGGGGTATTACTGCCGCAAGTTGCTTACGAAATGACGGCAGGCGGGGCGCGGACAGGAGCCATTTCGAGCGGAATGCTTTTGATGCTCGGGGTGGGGACGCTCGGGGGGAATTTATTTGCCGGACTTTTTTCCCGGCGTGGCGTTGAGCTCGGCTTGGCTCCACTCGGCGGGAGCTTGCTGGCTGGGGCTTTGCTCGGTTTGGGTTTTACGCCGCCCGGGACGGGACTATTTACCGGACTGCTAATTTTGGCCGGGTTTGCGAGCGGACTTTTTTTGGTGCCACTCTATGCGTTTATTCAAAATCACGCGGGCCAGCATCGCCGTGGGCGGATTTTAGCTGGGGTTAGTCTGCTCGATAGTTTGGCGGGCCTCGGAGTGAGTGGACTTTATTGGCTGGTGGCGAGCGAAGCGATGCTCGGGTGGAGCGCCCCGACGCAATTTTTCGCGCTCACGGGGTGCACGCTGCTGATGGTGGCTTACGGCCTGTGGCATTTGCCGCACCAAACCGTGTGCACTATCATGCGATTGATCGGTCCGCTATTTTATCAAGTTAAAGCAAAAGGTCGCGGACATGTTCCCGCCGCTGGCGCGCTCGTGATCTGTAATCACCTTTCTTATGTCGATGCCGTGGTGCTCCAACTTGCGTCGCCGCGTCCCCTGCGTTTTGTGGCCTTTGCCGGTTTCTCGAAAAGCCCGGCGCTGCGCTTTCTATTTCGCGCTGCGGGGATTATTCCCGTTAACGCCAATAAGCCCATGAAGGGCATTCGGCTGGCCGCCGAGGCGGCGAAGCGCGGCGAATTGGTCTGCGTCTTTCCGGAGGGAACTATCTCGCGCACCGGTCAGTTAATGGAGCTCAGTCGCAGCTTCGAGCGCATCGCCGAATTGGCGCAGGTGCCGGTTATTCCAGCGGTGATCGATGGACTCTGGGGCTCCATTTATTCTTTCGCGGGCAATCGCTATTTATGGAAATCGCCGCGTCTACTGCCGACCGCTCTTTGTGTGATTTTCGGGCAGCCGCTTTTGCCCGGTCAATCGGATCGCGCCCATGCCCGTAGAGCATTACTCGATTTAGCGGAGGAGGCATTTCAGGAGCGTCCGATACTGCGGCGCCACCTCGCCCGGGAAGTGGTGCGTTCCCTTGCGCGGCGGCCACGCCATTTGGAAATTATTGATCGCACCGCTGAACGCCGCACGATGACGGCTGGTCAATTACTCGCGGTGGCCGCGGCGCTGTCGCGGCATATTGTTCGCCATATACCCGAGCAGCGGGTGGGTATTGTGCTGCCACCTGGGCTGGGCGCGCATATCGCCAATCTCGCCGTAGCGTGCGCCAATAAAACGCCCGTTAATTTGAATTTTACGGCGGGTCGATCCGCGACCGAGTCCAGTCTGCGTATTGGAGAAATTAAAACGGTGATCACCGCCGATGCCTTGCGGGTGCGCATCCCCGATTTTCCTTTCCCCGCGCATACCCTGGATCTCAAAACTGAATTGGGTGCGATGGGCGGGAAGCGCGCGATTTTCCCGTGGCTGGTCGCGGCATGGCTACTCCCCAATCAGTGGTTTGCCGATTTGCTCGGGCTCCCGCGCGAAGGTGATCGGGCTGAGGCCGCCTTGCTTTTTACCAGTGGTAGTTCCGGTGAGCCCAAAGGGGTGGTGCTAACGCACCGGAATATTCTAGCCAACTGCGCGCAAATTTCCTCGCTCTCGATTCTCCCTGACACCGCCGTTGTGCTGGGCTGTTTACCCATTTTTCACTCGTTTGGCTTCACCGCCACTTTGTGGTATCCGCTGCTCCGAGGGTGCCGTGTGGTTACAGTGCCTAGTCCGCTCGATACGCGTAAAATTGCGGAGTCAATCCAACAAGAAAAAGCGACCGTCTTGCTGGGGGCGCCAACTTTTATTCGGCCGTTGTTGAAAAAAGCGACCAAGGAGGAACTCCAGTCCTTGGATTTGGTGGTCACTGGCGCGGAAAAATTAACGCTCGACCTTTACGAGGGATTTTTAGCGGCCTTCGGCATTGAGATTTTGCAAGCCTATGGTCTCACCGAAACTACGCCTGCTTCTAATATCAACCAACATCACCCCGCTGCCACAACGCTTCATGCTCATCCCCAAATTGGAAAAAAGGTGGGTGCCGTCGGTCGTTTGATGCCGGGCATGACGGCACGGATTGTCGATCCCGACACCGGTGCAGAATTGCCCATGGTTCAGACGGGGATGCTCTGGATGCGCGGCGCTAATGTCTTTCCTGGCTATTTGAAAGATGCCGAAAAAACGGCCGCTGCTTTCAAAGATGGCTGGTTTATCACCGGCGACCTTGGCCGTTTCGATACCGATGGATTTTTATATATTGAGGGTCGGCTTTCGCGTTTTTCAAAAATTGGCGGCGAAATGGTGCCGCACGGAACGGTGGAGCAGCGCATTTGTGAAGCCTTTGGTTGGACCGAGGCCGATGGCCCTAGCGCTATTATAGTCGGCGTACCTGATACCGCCAAAGGCGAGGCGATCGTTTTACTTACCACCCAAGCCGTGGTGGTGGGGGAGTTGCGCACGAAACTCCTCGCTGCGGGCCTGCCTAATTTATGGATTCCGAGGCAAATTCATCGCGTGCCTAAAATTCCTATGCTCGGCACGGGCAAGACGGATTTAAAGGGTTGTCGAATCCTCGCGCTTGAAGCGAGCCGGCTGCCGGTGGATTAGCGGCCCGGTGGGGTGAAGCAAAAGCCGGGCACGGTATCGCTATGCTTGCACGTTTGGAGCCAGTAATTATAAATATAGGCTCATGTCCGCCCTGCACACTGTCGCCACCCGCCAACTCAAACGTCGCCTCGGCGCCCGCGTCGATGTTTCCGCCGCGGGCTGCTGGGCTGCTTCCTTTGATAGCAGTAAGATCTCTTTTCTCCCCGTTGCCGTCATTACCCCCCGAGTTGAAGCGGACATCGGCCTCGTGCTAGTTTTGGCGAACAAGTATCGCGTTCCTGTTACGGTGCGCGGTCGCGGGACAACCTTGATGGGCTCGGCTGCTCCCGTGCGGGGCGGCTGGGTGCTGGATATGTTAAAATTAAATAGAGTGGTGATCGATGCTGATGCTGGCATGGCCCACGTTGGGGCGGGTGCTGTTACCGCTGACGTCCAGCGTGCTGCCGCCACCCAAGGATGGTTTTACCCGCCGGATCCGTCGTCGAAGGAATATTGCACCATCGGTGGAAACATTGCCTGCAATGCTGGCGGGATGCATGGCGGTAAGTATGGAGTTACTCGAGATTTTGTTATCGCCCTTCGCGGTTTTCTGCCGACCGGCGAATTGGTGCAGTGGGGCACGGCGACCAAAAAATTCGCAGCCGGATTTAATTTGCGTGACCTATGGATCGGCAGTGAGGGCTTACTGGGTGTGGTAACCGGAGCGGTGCTGAAGCTTATTCCGCAGCCCGCCGCGCGCTGGACGCTCTTGACTGCTTTCACTGATGAAGTAGCCGCCTTGAAAGCCGCCCGCGTCTTATTTCGTGCGCGGGTGCAGCCCGCGATTTGCGAGTTCCTCGATCGTGAAAGTGTTTTGTGTGCCGAGCGAGCCACCGGGCAAACAGTTTTTCCGGGGCAAGCGGGCCGCCCAGTCATTCTCCTCGAGCTCGCGGGAACCGTGAGTGAGGTCAAAGATTTACAGCGGGAGGTGCTGGCGTGGGCTCGCACGCAGGCGCTCGCTTACCGAGCAGCGAGGAATCGCGCCGAAGTGGAAGCGCTCTGGGCTGTCCGGCGTAAATGCTCGGGGGCGATGTTCGAATTAGGTGACGCCAAACTTAACGAAGACATCGTGATCCCCATGCGTAACTACGAGAAATTTGCAAAATTCCTCGCCCGCTTGAAACGTGATTCCCAATTACCGATCCCTACTTTTGGGCATGTCGCGGATGGCAATCTGCACGTCAATATTATGTATCACCGCGCCAATGCACTCGAGACCAAGGCGGCGGAGGCGGCGGTGCAGCAATTGATGAAGACGGTCGTGGCGATGGGCGGAGCCATCTCCGGTGAGCACGGCATTGGTCTGGCGAAGACCCCTTTCTTGCGTCTGCAACACAACCCCGCGCAGGTGAAGGCGATGCTGGCCGTAAAAAAAGCACTCGATCCGCGTGGCATTTGTAATCCCGGCAAAATGTTCTCGGTCGTGCGGATTTGGAAATTCCCCAAACTAGCCATCCAACTGCCTTGGGATCATAAATGATTGGGGCTGGGCGCGTCCCTCGGCGCTTGGTTCGCCAAAGTAAGTCCGTGGCATTAAGTCAACTGTCACTGTGCGTATTTCGGCGGTAATTTTTTAGCGTTTTACCATTGCCGAGCGCGGGACCCCGCCCTCTAGTTTGCCCTTTAATTTGAAAGCTATTTCTCCCGCCTATTGTGCTCTCAGCCCACGCCATTTGCCCATGCTTGTCGGTGCGTAGTGGGCTCAACGTCATCCTGATTCTTTCTGAAAATTCGCTCTCCCGAGCGGGAAAATATTCCACGATTCAATGTATCTTAAGGCGCTAAAACTCCACGGTTTTAAAAGTTTTGCTGATAACACGACGCTCAGTTTTGAGCCCGGCGTGACGGCGATCGTTGGGCCCAATGGCTGCGGCAAAAGTAATATTGCTGATGCTATCCGCTGGGTCTTAGGCGAGCAAAGTGCCAAGGCCCTCCGCGGTGGAAAAATGCAGGACGTTATTTTCGAGGGTGCGGATACGCGTAAGGCCGCCCAATTCTCCGAGGTCGCTTTGGTCATGACCGACTGCGAAAAGCAGCTCGGCTCCGATTTTCATGAAATCGAGATTATGCGCCGGGTGGCGCGCGATGGCCTGGGGGAATATTTTTTTAACGGCCAGCCCTGTCGGCTAAAGGACATCAATAAATTGTTCATGGATACCGGTGTGGGCCGGACCAGCTACTCGATTATGGCGCAGGGTCAGATCGATCAGATTCTCTCATCAAAGCCAGAGGAACGGCGGGTCGTGTTCGAGGAAGCGGCGGGTATTACTAAATATAAGAGCCAACGCCGTGAGGCCATGAACAAGCTGGCGCTGACGGAGCAAAATCTGGCGCGCGTCTCGGATGTGATCAATGAGGTCGCTCGCCAAATTGGTTCCCTGAAACGGCAAGCGGCCAAGGCCATGCGTTTTAAGCGCGTCAGCTTCCGCTTGCGCCACTTGGCTTTGGCCCACAGCAGTCACCAATTTAATCAGCTCAGTATTGCGCTCACGGAGTTGGAGAGTCGGGTAGCCGCCATGCGTGGTGATGCCGATACCCGCCGCACATCACTGGAAGCACGCACGCGCTCGCTCAATGAGAAAAAAGCCGCGCGGAGCTCACTGAATCAGCGGGTCCAAGATGCGCAGCAGGCGGTGTTCGATTTACGCTCCCAGAAAGAACAGGCGGAAAATGCCGCTGGTTTAGCGCAGGTGAAGCGCACGGGTCTGACGGAACGCATTGCCTCTAGTCAGGATGATTTAGCGGAACTCGAGATGCAACTCCGGGAGCTCGCCTCGCAGGTCGATACGGGCGCACAAGATAAGCAAATGCAGCTCACGATGCTTGGCAGTTCCGATGCCGTCTTTCAGGATCGCAATCGTGAGTTGGCCATCTTTGAAGGCGAGTTGACCAAGGCCGAGCAGCAGCTCAATGCCGAAAAATTCCACCTTTTGCAGGTTGAGAGCGCAGTCGCACGCCATCGCACCGAAAGCTCTGGGCTCGAGGTTGACGCGCGCACGAGTCAGAATAAATTTGATCAACTCTCGACCGAGCTCGCACAGTTGCGGGCGGCCGTGGTGCTGGCGACCGACACCCTCGCGCAAGTGCGGGCCCGGGTAGAGGAAGCTCGCGCCGAACAGAGCCGGAGCAGTAATGAGGCCCAAGCAGCTCAAGCCAGCCTCCAGGCCGCCACCCAGAATTTTCGTGAAGGCCAACGTAAGCTTCAGGAGATCGATCGCAATCTCGCGCAAAAAACTGCCCGCTTGAAATTGCTGCAGCAGCTGCAGGAAAAGTGGGAAGGTTTCGGTGAAGGGGCTAAGGCGTTGCTGCAAGGGCGTTTTGTCGCCGAGCTCGGTGAACAGAAGTTTACGCCCATCACCTCGGGACTCGAAGTGCGCGGCGAATATGCCAAAGCGCTGGAAGCCTTGCTTGGTTCTTCCGTGGAGGCGATAGCGGTGGCCGATCTAGCCACTGCCCAAAAAATCCTTACCCGGCTTGAGGGCGATCAAATTGGCAGTGTCTGTTTGCAAATTGCCGAACAAGGCGCGGGTAATAGCGTTGCGGGCGTGAGCTTGCCGGCCGGTCTGCGGCCGGCCACCGACGCCATCGCTAATCTCGAGCCCACCCATCCGGCCGCGGGCGTGCTTTCCGCCTGCTATTTGGCCGATGACCTCAATGCCTTTCTTGATTTCTGGAAAGCTAATCCCTCCTTTAGTTTTCTGATGGTCGCGACGGCTAAGGGTGATCTCGTGGATCGTCGCGGGCTCATTTTTGGCGGCTATCATAAAAAGCCGGCTAATAGCATCGTGCAGCGTGAGGTTGACCTGCGCGAAACCGGCAAAGCGGTCGTCACGGAATCCAAAGCCCATGATGCCCAGCGCGCTCTCATTGAGCAGCTAAACACGGCGTTGGTCGAGGCCGAGGCTCTGCTCGAGCAGAAACGCAAGGATGTGCTCGTCGCTTCTCAGATTGCCGCCTCGAACACGACGGAAGAGAAAAATGCCCAACGGGCCCAGGCTGACGCGGCGCAACGGCTCGCTCGTTTGGAAAGCGAGCTAACCAATCACCAGCGTGACCATGACGAGGCGCTGAGCCGTCTCGCCAAAGCACAGGTATTACTGGCCGCCGCAGAGGCGAACGTCACGGCGCAGAAAGAAAAAATTACCGCGACGGAATCCGGTATCACCGAGAAGCGCACCGCGCGTGATGAGAAGAAAGAAATTTTGGCGGCCGCCCGCTTGGAACTAGCCGAGCGTCGGCAAAAAGTGGAGGTCCTGGATCGCGGCTTGAGTGAAATGGGCCGCCGTCGGGCCCAATTGGATGAGCTCTTGGTGCAACGCCAAATTGAGCTGGAGACCTGGACTGAGCAGGTAGCGCAGTTGGAACAAGAGACTGCCCTGCAACAAGGTCGCGCTGGCGAAGTGGTCACAACCCTCGCGGTCGCGCAAACCAATGTGGAGCAAGTCCGCGGGGAACTTTCGACCGTCGAGCAAGAAATTGCGGCCGTCGAACAGGGCATGACCTCCATCCGCAGTGAAGCGGAGACCTCCCAGTCAGAATTATCCAAACATGAAGTAAAAGTGGCCGAGACCCGGGCGCGGGCCCAATTCCTGACGGAGGAAGTTAGTCGTGAGTTCCAGACGGAGGTGGCTGGTCAGGACTGGCAACGGCTACTGTGGCACGCGGATGATGAGCCTGAAGGGCTCCAGGCACTCGATCTCGATGAAGAAGAAGAGTCGGCCAACGCGAGTGCCGAGGTGGCCGCTGATCAGGCGACCGCGCCTAAGCGCCGTAAGAAAAAAGAAAATAAGGGCGAGCCCACGGCAGCTGATTTAGCGGCGTTTGATCAACACAACTGGGAGGAGGTTAAGGCTGAGGTTGACGCGCTTCGCCAACGGATAGGGAGCATGGGCGCGGTTAATTTAGTGGCGATTGAGGAATATGCCGAGCTCAAGCAGCGTTATGAATTTCTCAAAACGCAGAGTGACGACTTAGCGAGCGCCAAGGCTCAGCTGTTGAAGGCAATTGACGACATCAACCAGACTTCGTTGGAGCAATTTAAGGTCACCTTTGATCAAATCCGTAAAAATTTCGCCCACACTTTTCAGATTTTATTCGGTGGCGGTCGCGCGGAGATTGAATTGGTGACGGCGGAAGATCCGCTGGAAAGTGGCATTGAAATTGTGGCGCAGCCCCCGGGCACTAAACTTAAGGGCATCACGCTGCTATCGGGCGGCCAAAAGACACTGACGGCAGTAGCTCTCCTGTTCGCGCTCTACATGGTGAAGCCTTCACCCTTCTGTTTACTCGACGAGTTAGATGCGCCGCTCGACGAATCAAATATTCACCGATTCACAAATTTGCTGAAGCAGTTCGTGAAAGAGTCGCAGTTTATCATTATCACCCACAACAAGAGCACCATCGCGGCGGCCGATGCGATCTACGGGGTGACCATGCAAGAGCGGGGCGTCTCGCGGACGCTTTCGATGAAATTTGATCAATCGAAGGGCGCCGCTGAAGTCTTGCCGGTGACCATCGCTGACGCCGTGCGGAGTGCAGCGCCCAGTGCGCCGGCGCAGTCTTAAGTGCTGGGCCGGGGCGCCCAT
>NEUY01000001.1 GCA_002304425.1 Opitutia bacterium Tous-C10FEB | reverse complement strand
CATTCGCGCAAGGGCACGGGCGTCTTCACCGCTACGTGTCATGGCCGGGCGGCGCATGCGGCGAAAGTCCCCAATGATGGTCGCAATGCCGTGCTCGCCCTCGCGGGATTTCTGCTCGAGATCGTAAAAATTCCGGCCGCGCTGCCCGAGGTGATGGTTAACGTCGGCAATATACGCGGTGGCACCGCGGCCACCAATGTGGTGCCGCACTTCGCCTTAGCGGAAATTGATGTCCGCATTACTCGGCTCGCGGATCGAGCCCCGCTGCTCGCTCGCCTGCGGGAGCAAGCTGACCGGATCAGTGCCCGCGAGGGTTACCGACTCGAATTAACCGGCGGGTTTAATCGGCCGCCGAAAGAATGTCTCCCCGCGGAAGAAGTTGCCTTTAGCGAATGGCAACGGGCCGCGGCCGACGTGGGCGTTGCCCCTTTCACCTGGGTCCATGGCGCTGGAGCTTCCGATGGGAATTTTCTAACGGCCGGCGGTTTGCCGAATCTAGATGGGCTGGGGCCCCTCGGCGATGCGTTGCACAGCGATCGAGAGATTTGCCGCGTCGAGACGATTGCCCCCCGCGCGCAGATTGTGGCCTTGTTTTTGCACCGAGTGGCCAAGGGCGAGATTAAGCTCCCCGCGCGGCCCGCTCGAGTTTAGCTGATTTTTTCCGCCTAACCCGGCAGCCATAATCCCCCGAGCACCGCCGCCCGCGTGGCTCCGGTGACTACCGGGCAATTACCGGGTTGGGCCTGCCAACGCTGGCGGGCTAACCAAGCAAAAGCCATCGCCTCAACCCAGTCAGCCGCGATGCCGAGGGCGTCGGTTTTTTGGATCGTGCAGTCGGCCAATTCCGCCGCGAGCGCGGCCCGCAGCTGGGGATTATGGGCGCCGCCGCCACAGATAAAGACCTCGGGTTGCCGCATGGCGGGGATTTTTTTAATCGCGTCGGCGATCGTGCGCGCGGTCAAAGCGACGAGCGTTGCTTGAATATCTGCGGCGCTGCCCCCTCCGGTGGCATCGAGGTGCGCCTGCAACCAGGCCAGTGAAAAATATTCCGGCCCCGTGCTCTTTGGAGGCAGGGCGTGAAAATAGGGATCCTGCAACAGCGCCTTCAGCAGGGCCGGCCGGACCGTACCTTGCGCGGCGAGTTGGCCATCACGATCCATGGGCTCACCCGTAGTTTGCCGACACCAGCCATCCAGTAACGTATTGCCGGGGCCCGTGTCGAAGCCGAGCACGGTTGCACTTCCACCGGGCAGCGCGGTGAGATTAGCGATGCCGCCAATATTGACAATGACGCGGTCGCGGCCGGCCGAGCGAAATACCGCGTCATGAAACGCCGGCACCAGTGGCGCGCCTTGGCCCCCCAGCGCCAGATCTTTGCGGCGAAAATCAGCGACGACCGGAATGCCCGTGAGCGTGGCGATGACGTTGGGATCGCCGATTTGCAGGGTAAAGGCCGGCGTGAATTTGGGGCGGTGGCGAATGGTTTGCCCGTGACTGCCGATGGCGCAAATATCCCGCGCGGTGAAAGTGGTTTGAGCGAGCAGGGCTTGCACGGCCTGAGCAATAGCTTGGCCGATGAGCACGTCGGCTTGACCAAGTCGGTCGATTTCATTTTCACCGGGCCGGCACAAACTGAGCACGGTTTCGCGTAGCGCAGGTGGAAACGGTGCGCAATGGGTCGCGATGAGTTCGGGCTCGGGTGAAAAACGGACGAGGGCGGCATCGATGCCATCTACACTGGTGCCAGAGAGCGTACCAATATAGAGCTCAGACATCGGATAAAAGTCGGCGGATACAAAGCACTCTCATGAAATGAACGATTGAACCCGCTGCCGCAACGCCGATTATCTTTTTGCCATGCTCAACACGGAAACCCCCAGCCCCCAGCACCCTAATCTTGATCAATATGCTTCCGCCGATCTCGTGCGGGCTTTTACCGCTGATCAAGTGGTGGCGGCGAATGTCGTTCATGCTGCGGCTGATGCCTTGGCGCGGGCGGTTGATGCGGCGGTGCCGCGCATCGCGGCCGGTGGTCGTTTAATTTATGTCGGGGCCGGCACGTCGGGGCGACTGGGTCTCTTAGACAGCGTGGAATTATTTCCGACCTTTGCTTGGCCGAAGGATCGCGTCGCCGCTTTGTTGGCCGGTGGTCACGCCGCGTTGGGTTCCGCCGCGGAAGGCGCGGAGGATGATGAGGCTCAGGGCGGGGCGGATCTGCGCGGGCTGGCGGTTACGCCGCAAGATGTCGTTCTGCTGATCGCGGCTTCGGGTTATACTCCTTACGTGCTGGGCGCTCTGGCGGTCGCGAAAAGTGCGGGCGCGTTGACGATTGGCCTCGCCAATAATCCCCAGGCGCCCGTGGCCACCCAAGCGGACATCGGCATCACGCTCGATACGGGCAGTGAAACGATTTCGGGGAGCACGCGACTCAAAGCCGGTACCGCGCAGAAAATCGCGCTCAACACGCTTTCGAGTTCGATTATGGTCCGACTGAATAAGGTCTACGGTAACTTGATGGTCGATGTATTACCGACCAATGCCAAATTGGTCCGGCGCGCGGTAGCCTTAACACGGCAAGCCGCGAACGCGGACGAGGCTGCGGCCCGCGCGGCGCTCGAGGCCTGCAGTTATCGCGTGAAGGTGGCGATCGTCATGCTTCGCCAGAAGCTCAGCGTAGCCGACGCCCAAGCTGCGCTCGACGCGGTCGACGGCAGCGTTCGCCGCGCGCTCCTGCGCCGTTGAATCAGGGCATGAATAATTCTTCGGCAACGCGGCCGGCTGCGCGGCAGATTTTCTCTCCGGCCAATCTGGGCATCGGCCGATGCGGGGTAAGCTTTAGCCTTTTTTCCGTGGCGGCCGCGGCCCTGTGCCTCGTCGGCTGTACGACCCTCAGTCCGTCGCGCCAGCCACGAAATGATCCGCCCGCGGCGCCCCGCGAGTTTCGGGCCGCGTGGGTGGCGGCAGTGGCGAATATTGATTGGCCGAGCCAGCCGGGTTTACCGGTGGCCACGCAACAGGCGGAAATACTAGCCATACTAGATCGGGCCAGCGCCTTGAAATTAAATGCGATCATTCTGCAGGTCCGCCCCGCGGCGGACGCACTGTATCTTTCAGCGCTGGAACCGTGGAGCGAATATCTCTGCGGCGAACAAGGGCGTGCCCCGGTGCCGTTCTATGACCCGCTCCAAATGTGGATTGAGGAAGCGCACCGGCGCGGCCTTGAACTGCATGCGTGGTTTAATCCTTACCGCGCCCGGCATCATCAGGCGAAGTCAGCTTTTGCGCCGAACCATTTGGCGCTGACGCATCCTGCCGCGGTAAAAAAATACGGCGAATCCTGGTGGCTGGATCCGGGTGAGCCGATTGCGGTGCAACGGACGCTCGCCGTCATCGCGGATGTGGTGCGGCGCTACGACGTGGATGGCGTGCATCTGGACGACTATTTTTACCCGTATCCCATCGCGCCGCCCGCGGGCGCCATCGTCAAGCCGGGTGAAATTAAAGAGTCGTTGGATTTCCCTGATGAACCCTCTTGGAAAATTTACCGAACGACGGGTGGACAGCTCAAGCGCGCCGACTGGCGCCGACAAAATGTTAATAGTCTCGTCGAGCAACTCCATCGCACCGTTCATGCGATTAAGCCCACCGTGAAGTTTGGACTGAGCCCCTTCGGACTGGGGCGACCTGATCGGCGTCCGCCCGGCATCGCTGGTTTTAGTCAATATGATCAACTCTACGCCGACGTTGAGCATTGGATTGAGCGCGGCTGGATGGATTATCTGACCCCGCAACTTTACTGGCCAGCGGCCGCGACGGCGCAGTCGTTTCCAGTGTTACTCGATTATTGGGCCCAGCAAATTAACGGACGCTTTCATCTTTGGCCCGGACTGTTTACGAGCCGAATTAATGCTACGCCCCAAAGCTGGTCGGTCGGCGAAATTACGCAGCAAATCGCCGGGGCGCGGGCGCAGTCGGTGACGAGTGGCCACGTGCATTTTAGCATGGTGGCGCTCCTGCAAGATCGCCACGGGATTAGCACGCTTTTGCAAACGGCAGCATACGCGCAGGCTGCGTTGGTGCCCACTTCGCCTTGGCTGGATGCGGTGGCCCCACGGGCCCCTAAACTTAAAGCGCTGAGCGCCGGAAAAATTATGATCACACCCGCCGCGGGTAAACCAGTGGCAAATTATGCGATCTGGCGGGAGCGGGAAAAAGCTTGGGAGTTTTCTATTCAACCCGCGAGTGCGCCGTTGGTGGAGGCGCGGGGGGCGGAAGCTCTGGTGGTTTCGTCGATCGATCGGCTGGGTAATGAAAGTGCGCGCGTCACCTTGCGCTTAAACCGTCCGCGTCTTTAATGTCGTCACTGATGAATACTCCGATTGCGCCCGCGCCGCGGCCGTGGCTTTGGATTCCGACGCTTTATTTTGGACAGGGTATTCCCTACGTCGTGGCGATGACGCTTTCGGTGGTGATGTATAAAAATTTACAGATCTCGAACACCGCGATCGCGCTCTACACGAGCTGGCTGTATTTACCCTGGGTCATCAAGCCGTTGTGGTCGCCAGTGGTTGATTTGTATCGCACGAAACGCTGGTGGATTGTGGGGCTGCAATTTTTGCTCGGGCTCGCTTTGGCTTTAGTGGCCTTCACGCTGCCGATGGGGAATGGGTTTCAACTGACCTTAGCCGTTTTCTGGCTGATGGCTTTTAGTTCGGCGACGCACGACATTGCGGCCGACGGATTTTATTTGCTCGCGCTTCCGGCGCATCAGCAAGCGGCACTGGTCGGAGTGCGCAGCACCTTTTATCGAATCGCGATGATTGCGGGGCAGGGCGGCTTAGTTTATCTGGCGGGCTCTCTGCAGGAATTTACGGGTGATGTTCGCGTGGCTTGGACCGCCATTTTCATCCTGCTCGCGGTGTTTTTTGTTGGGCTCGCGCTTTATCATTGGCTGGTGTTGCCGCGACCGGTGGGGGATGGACCGGTGGGGGCGGGGCAGCCTTTCGCCGCGGGTTATCGGGAAGTATTCGGGGCTTTTTTTCGCCGCCCTGGGATTAAAGTTATTCTTAGTTTCCTGCTGCTTTATCGATTGGCCGAGGCGCAACTGCTGAAGTTAGTCACGCCCTTTCTCCTCGATGGTCGGGCGATTGGCGGGCTTGGGCTCACGACGCAGCAAGTGGGGATTGTTTATGGGACGGTTGGAGTAATCGCGCTGACCTTGGGCGGCATTTTGGGCGGCCTCGTTATTTCCCGCTATGGTTTGAAACGTCTCCTGTGGCCCATGATCACCGCGATGTATTTGCCCAATATTATATTCGTGTATCTGGCGGTCGCGCAGCCCACGAGCCTGCTCGTGATCGGTTCGGTGCTCGCGGTCGAGCAGTTCGGCTACGGCTTCGGCTTCACCGCTTATATGATCTACATGATTATGGTGGCGAAAGGCGCGCACCAGACGGCGCATTACGCGATCTGCACGGGGTTCATGGCCTTAGGCATGATGGTTCCAGGGATGGCGGCGGGGTGGATTCAGGATCATTTAGGCTATCTTAATTTTTTCCTCTGGGTCTTGGTTGTCAGTGTTCCATCCTTCTTCGTTACCGCCCTCCTGAAAATCGACCCCTCATTCGGCCGCAAAAGCTGAGTAATTGTGCAGCCGCGCGACGCGAGGTAGCCGGTCTGCCTTCGGCAAAAGTTGCTGACTACTTAGGCCGCTTTAATGGTTATCACGCGGAACAAAGGAGCCCCTGGAGCCAACCAAAAAGTCTAAATCGACCCCTTCATCTGCTTGCAGCACATGGTCGACATATAATTTCCAGTAGCCAGAGGCTAATGGCGGCACGGGGGGAACCCATTGCTCGATTCGGCGGGCCAGTTCCTCGTCGCTGATAAGCAATTGTAGTTTCCGCATTGGCACATCGAGTGCGATCAAGTCCCCATTCTGGACAATCGCGAGCGGGCCGCCGGCCGCGGCCTCGGGCACGGCATGCAGTACTACGGTGCCATAAGCCGTGCCACTCATCCGGGCATCGCTGATCCGGACCATGTCAGTGATGCCTCGACGCAGCAATTTAGGGGGCAAGGGCATATTGCCAACCTCGGCCATACCTGGGTAGCCCTTGGGCCCACAATTTTTTAGCACCATGATGCAATGTTCGTCGATATCGAGCTCCTCATCATTAATGCGCGCGTAGAAATCTTCGATATTCTCAAAGACTACGGCTCGCCCAGTGTGCACCATCAGCGCTTGCGTGGCCGCACTCGGTTTGATGACCGCACCCCGCGGCGCCAGATTGCCGCGCAAAACCGCGATGCCGGCTTTAGCTTTGAAAGGGGCTTGCAGGGTCTTAATTACTTCTGGGTTAAAATTCTTAGCCTCGGCAATATTCTCTCCGATGGTCTTTCCGGTCGCCGTGAGGGCATTGAGATGAAGATATGGCGCAATCTCCTTCATGACCACCGGTAAGCCGCCAGCATAGCAGAAGTCCTCCATTAAGTATTGCCCGGAGGGCTGCATATTCACGAGGCACGGCAGCTCGCTGCCCAGTCGATCAAAGTCATCAATAGTCAATTTAACACCGATGCGTCCGGCTATCGCAATGAGATGGATCACGGCATTGGTAGAGCCGCCAATTGCGGCCAAGGTGCGGATAGCATTTTCAAACGCCTCTCGGGTTAGGATTTTCGAGAGCTTCAAGTCCTCATGCACCATGGCCACGATGCGGCGACCAGCCATCCGAGCTAGTACGTTGCGCCGACCGTCGACGGCCGGGTAAGCGGCGTTGCCGGGCAAACCAAGACCCAAGGCCTCCACCATGCTAGCCATCGTGCTAGCTGTGCCCATGCTCATGCAATGTCCGTGACTGCGATGCATGCAGCTTTCGGCCTCAAAAAAATCTGCTAACTTGAGGGTGCCGGCACTGACCTGCTCGCTCATGTTCCAGACTCCCGTGCCTGAGCCTAATTCTTGACCGCGCCATTTTCCACTGAGCATCGGGCCACCGCTAACCCCCACCGTGGGTAAATCTACGCTGGCGGCCCCCATCATCAAGGAGGGGGTGGTTTTGTCGCAGCCCATCAATAAGACGACCCCATCGATTGGGTTACCGCGGATACTTTCCTCTACATCCATGCTGGCCAGATTGCGGTAAAGCATAGCGGTAGGACGCAGCAACGTTTCCCCTAGCGACATGACCGGAAACTCCAAAGGAAACCCGCCGGCTTCATAAACGCCAATTTTTACCTGCTCAGCAATGGTGCGGAAATGAGAGTTGCAGGGCGTCAGTTCACTAAAAGTGTTGCAAATTCCAATCACCGGACGCCCATCGAACTGGTCATGCGGCACCCCTTTCCCTTTCACCCAGCTCCGGTAAAGGAAACCTTCGCGATCTTGTCGGCCAAACCATTGCTGGCTTCTCAAACTGCGCGTTTTATTAGTGACGGAAGAGTCTGCGGCCATAGTGCGATGGAGGGAGGGCTAAGTAAAATTTAGAATTAGCCTAATTTTTAAAATCTTACTGGCGGGGTGCCGTTGCGATTTTTACGTCGGCTCGAGGTGTTTAAATAATCACCCCGTTTTTATTTAATAGCGAAGAAATACCGGATAAAATCATCGCGGTTGGCGCAAGCCCCTTGCGTCATTAGAAAATCACGGCGCCTTGCACGGCAAACGATCGAAAATCGCCTTTCCTTCGCTGGGACTGACCGCCAACTTCGAGCTACCCCCATTCGCTTCATCCCATGATGAAGGTTTTTTTATGAATCTCACGCTGCCTGATTGGATTATTATTATTACTTACCTGATCGGTTGCTTAGCCGCCGGTTTATGGATGCGGAAATTTGTGCGCGGCGTGGAAGATTTTGCCGTCGCCGGTCGCGAGATGGATGTAAATCTCGGCATCGCCTCGCTCGCTGCCACCGAACTTGGGTTGGTGACGATTATGTACACGGGGCAACTGGGCTACGAAAAGGGTTTCGCTGGCTCTATGATTGGCGTGATTATGTGCATCGCCATCTGGCTCATCGGTCGTACGGGATTTGTGATTGGTCCGCTGCGGGACGCGGGGGTCATGACGATTCCAGAACTTTTTCAAAAGCGCTTCGGCTCACGCGTCCGCTGGTTAGCCGGACTTTTTGTGGTGCTCGGTGGTTTGCTTAATATGGGCATCTTCCTCCGGCTAGGAGGAGAGTTTTTGGTCTCCGCCACGGGCATGCCGCCCGGTTGGCTTGAGTGGGTCATGACGGTGCTCCTTGGCCTCGTGCTCATCTATACTGCACTCGGTGGAATGCTTTCCGTCCTCGTCACGGATTATCTGCAGTTTTTAGTCATGGGGGTGGGCTTGGTGGTTACCTCCGTGTTGGTGATCGATCACATCGGCTGGATTAATTTGGTCGAAGGTCTCACCACCGCTTGGACGGGGGGCGGGGCGGCGCACTCCGTTACGCAGATGACGGCGCATCCGTTTAATCCCTTTCATGCTTCCAGTTTTGGTTGGGGTTATTTGCTCTGGCAGTTCGCGCTCAATATTGCCGTCGCCACGACGTGGCAGACCCAAATTAGCCGAGTGCTGGCCACTAAAAATGCAGACACCGCCAAGCGCATGTATCGGCAAACCGCCTTTTATTATGTAGGTCGTTTTTTGCTCCCCGGTCTGTGGGGCGCGGCGGCTTTCGTCTGGTACGCGCAACAGGGCGGACTGCCGAAGGAGCTAACCTCGCTGACCGCGATGCCGCATTATCTGAGCCTGGTGCTCCCGGTCGGAGTGATTGGCCTCGTGGTCGCCGCGATGCTCGCCGCCGAAATGTCGACGGATAGCGGCTATATGCTGACGTGGGCCACCGTCATTTATAATGATTTAATCACCCCGTGTCTGCGGAAGCCCCTCGCGCCCAAGCAGCAACTCTTGCTCACGCGCCTGCTGGTCCTGGCGATCGCCATCTTTTTGCTGTTCTATGGACTCTGGTATGAGTTGCCCGGCAATGCTTGGGACTACCTCGCGGTTACGGGTAATATTTACCTCGCCAGTGTCTTCACGCTTTTGGTCGCGGGTCTTTATTGGCCGCGCGGCAATGCAACGGGCGCCGGGGCTGCTTTGATTTTAGGCGCGATTGGCCCGCTGGCTTTTCTTCTCTTAGGCCGAACCTATCCGATTGCGCCCGAAGTCGCCGGCGCTTTCTCTTTTGGCCTCGCTGCTCTCGGTATGATCGTCGGCTCACTGCTCACTCCGGCCCCCTCCACTCAATGCATACTCCCGCGGTAATTTTTTGGACCATCTTGCTCTTTGCCTCCATTCTTTGGTATGGCTTTCTCGTATTTTATGTCGGGATTAAAGCCGGCCGAGAAATTCGCACCATGATCGCGGAATTAGAAAAAACGCTTTTGCCCTAAGCGGTGAGGGCTCAACTAGGCACTTCATCTTATGAGTAGCAGCATTCGTTCCCATATTCTTGGTTTTGTTCTCCTCGGCTTACTGGGCCTGACGGGTTGCCAAACGCACCAACCTGGAACGTCGCTCGCCCGCACCGGCGATGAGATCGTGGTGGCCGGACAATTGTTTCATACAGGGACCCGCGTGATTACTTGGATGGATCCTCACGGTTATGATGCCTATCGCGTGGAGCGTCGCTTCAGTCCGCTGGCGAGCAGTGACTGGGAGAAGACGAAGGTGGAAGCCAAGGAGGTCACAACGCCCAACCGTTACAGCCTGCGCGGAAATTCGCTGCCCCCCGCCGAGCTTGAGCGCCTGCGCGGTGGCGGTTGGGATCTGCCCGCCCTGCAGCGGGTCGTGGATCAATTTGTGCTTCACTTCGATGTCTGCGGCATCAGCAAGGTTTGCTTCAATGTGCTGCATGATCACCGCGGTCTCAGCGTCCATTTCATGCTCGATCTCGATGGCACCGTTTATCAAACGCTCGACCTCAAGGAGCGCGCCCGTCACGCCACTATTTCCAACGATCGTTCCATCGGTATCGAGATTGCCAACATGGGCGCCTATGCGCCCGGTGACACCAAGACGCTCGACGAATGGTATCAGCGGGATGCCCAAGGGCAGCCTTACATCAAAATCCCCGCGCGGCTCGGTGATCCCATGATCTACACCAAGAATTTTGTGGGACGCCCTGCTCGGGCTGTGCCGGTGCGGGGGGTCGTGCAGGGGAAGGAGCTCGTGCAGTATGATTTTACGCCAGAACAATACGCTGCGCTGATCAAACTCACGGCGACGCTCGCAAAAATTTTCCCGAAAATCACCCTCGATTATCCTCGTGACCACCGTGGTCAGCTGGTCCCGCATAAATTAACTGACGCCGAGCTGGCCCGCTATCACGGCGTGCTAGGTCATTATCATATTCAGACGAATAAAACTGACCCAGGTCCGGCGTTGCAGTGGGATAAATTAATTGACGGGGCGCGGCAGTTGGCGCGCTGATCGCCCGCTGGAGTCGTAGGCGCTGGGTGCAGTTAGCGTCTGCAGCGGCGGAGGCTCCCCGCGTTTTAGACGCGCGCGGCCATTTTTTGTTTGAGCGCCATGACGCGTGCACAAGCGGCGGCGATTCGCTCGGGGGAGAGGCGCCCGGATTCGACGGCGCGGCTAATGATGGTCGCGGCTTTTTCGGCGATGCGCGGATCGTAACTCAAATTATTGCCCAAGCAGAGCACGTCGATCCCCGCTTCCAGCGCTAGCGGGATGGCTTGCGCGAGACCGTAATGGCTAGCAATCGCCTTCATCTCCAAGTCATCGCTGATAATCACGCCTTGGAAGCCCAGTCGCTCCCGGAGTACGCCGGTTTGCACGGCTCGCGAAAGCGTGGCTGGGTGGCTCGCATCGAGGTGGCGATTAATTACGTGGGCGCTCATGATGGCATCGCATCGACCCGCGGCGATCAGTTGCTGAAACGGGATGAGTTCGCGCTCATGCCAGGTAGCCGTAACATCGACGAGGCCGAGATGGGTGTCACCGGTGGCGCTACCGTGTCCGGGGAAATGTTTCGCGCAAGTCAGCACCCCGTGGGCGCGGTGGGCGTCCACGAATTCAGCCGCGTGGCGGGCGACGACCGCTGGATCGCCTGAAAAACTCCGGCCCTTGCCCTTGATGATGGGGTTGTCGGGATGAGCATCGAGATCAACCACCGGCGCCAAGTTGAGGTTGAAGCCCAATGCAGCCAGATTTTGGGCGATGCGCTCTGCGTGGCGGTAGGTTGCCGTTGGTTGATTTAGTTGGCCGAGCTCCTCGTGTGAGCTGCTAGCGGGGAATCCATACTCGGGTTTGAGCCGATTGACGCGCCCGCCTTCCTGATCAACCGCGATGAGCAAGGGGCGAGCGGCCTGGGCTTGGAGATAGGTGATCAGCGCGCGAACTTGTTGGGGTGACTCAATATTGCGGCGGCGCGGGCTGGGCTCTGCCATTTCCTGATCAAATAAAATGACGCCGCCAATGTGCTGTTCGCGAATCGCGCGCTCCACTAAACCGCACTCTGTCGGCGAGCAGCCGCGAAAACCGACGAGCAGGAGTTGGCCGATTTGTTCGTGTAGTGTCATGAAGAAATTGTGACCGGGGGGGGAGGCTCAGCGCTTCGTGAGGCCGAGCCCAGGGGCCTCGGTCGGGATAATTTTCCCGTCGACCAACTGCGCGCCGTTAAAAAGATCATTTTTTATCAGCAGCGCCCCATCAAGGTCGACCCAGTCGGCTAAGGGCGAAAGTTGGGCGGCGGCCGAGATGGCACAGGAAGTTTCCGTCATGCAGCCCAGCATCACTTTTAGATTTAGCTGGCGGGCGAGGGTGATCATCTGGTGCGCCTCGTGGAGGCCGGTGCATTTCATGAGCTTGATATTGATGCCGTCAAAGACGCCGCGCGCGGCGGGCACATCCCTTAAGCGCTGTACACTTTCATCCGCTATCAAAGGGAGCGGGCTGCGTTCGCGCAACCAGGCGGTGTCATCGATTTGCTCTTTGGGCATCGGTTGTTCGATGAACAAAACTCCCTGCGTGGCCAGCCACTCGCTCATGCGCAGCGCGTCCTCGCGGTCGCGCCAGCCTTGGTTGGCATCGACGGTGAGGGGCTGGTCGGTCACTTGGCGAATCGTGGTGATCAGTTCGCGATCGGTGTCGCGGCCTAACTTTACTTTCAGGATTTTATACGGGGCCGCGGCGAGCGTCTTTTGCCGCACCACCGCTGGGGTATCGATGCCAATGGTGAAAGAAGTAGCGGGGATGCGGGCCAAATCGAGGCCCCAACGGCGGTGCCATGAGGTGTTTAATTTTTTCCCCACCCAATCGTGTAAGGCTAAATCAAGGGCGGCTTTCGCGGCGGGATTACCGGGGGCCAACGAATCAATCTGTGCGCCGATCGCAGCGATTTGTTGCAGGTCGGGGAAGGCCGCGGGATCAACTAATTTTAAAAAGGCGGCGGCACTGGCCGGGGTCTCCCCGAGATACGGCGGCATGGCGGCCTCGCCGTAGCCGATGAGGCCCTCGTGCTCTAGTTCGACCATCAAGGCGGGGGTCGTGGTGCGTGAACTCGTCGCAAGGGTGAAGGGCTGGGCGAGCTCGAGGGTGTAGGGATAAAAGCGGAGATGCATGGCCAGAGAACTGACGCCCAAGCGCGCGATTATTTGGCGGGGGCCGGCTGCGAGTAAAAGACGCGCAGTTCTGGTTTAACCCCGATGAGCACCTGCGCCCGCTGCAACGCTTTTTTCGTGGCGAGCGTCGGATTTTCTTCCGCCGGGAAAATATTTTCGGCGCCAATTTTTTTGGCGAGCCCGCTGCGTTTTAGCACGGCGGCAACATCGCCGTGCACGCCCGAAATAAGCAGATGGCGTCCTTCTAATTGGAGATATTCCAATAATTGACCGAGCGCCATGACCGTCGTGGCATCGAGGTGGCGCGCATTTTTCAGGCGCAAGATAAACACGCGGATCTGGGGGTCTTCGGCGAGGCGGCGGACGCCATCCTGGAAAATATCCGCTGCGCCAAAAAATAAGTCGCCCTCGACGTGCACGATGGAAACCTGCGGGCTATTCCGTTCTGTGGGGGTGTCGATCTGGGCGAGTTGGCCTTGGTCGTTAAAGGCGTGCTCGATGAGGGTGGGGGCGCTAGCTTTCTGCAGAAATAGCACGAGTGAAAATCCAATACCGACATAAATGGCGGTATCAAGTTGCAGAAAGAGCGCGGCGAATAACGTCACCCAAAAGACCGCGGCGTCAGCGCGGGTGGAGCGTCGCGCGATGGTAATTTGCGCGGGGTTAAATAAACGCGAGGCAATGCTGATCAGATACGCTGCGAGCGCCGCGATCGGGATGTAATTGAGCAGCGGGGAGAGCAGGAGCCCCGCGCACAGGACGCCGATACTGCTGATGATGGTCGCAAATTGGGTCCGACCCCCGCTCGCTAAATTGGTGGCGCTGCGCAAAAAGGAAGCTGATCCCGGCATCGCCCCGAAGGCGGTGGCGGCAAGATTGCCCAGCCCCATGCCAATGAGCTCTTGGTTCGGATCAAGCCGCTGCCCCGAGCGCGCCGCCAGGGTTTTAGCGATGGAAATAGCTTCCAGCATGCCGAGCAAGGCGATGGCGATCGCCGTGCCCGTGATGCGCGGCAGCAGGAGTAAGCCCTCTTGGTTTAAGGGAAACCCAGTGAAAATTGGCATCGCACTAACCATTTCGCCGAGATCGCGGACCAAGCGTAAACCGTGATCCTCGAGCTTGAATGTCGCGGTGATGATACTCGCGAGAAATAGGACGATGAGCCCCTCTGGCCAGCGCGGTCGCCAACGGCGCAACAAGTAGAGCAAGCTAAGTGAGCCCGCGCCAGTTGCCGCCGTTAGATAATTAAAATCTAGACTCAGCAAACTCGTGATTAAGTATTGGATCGTGCCGGGCAGACTCACGGCTGGGGCCCGATCGATCCCTAGGAAATTACCAATTTGCCCAACTATAATTAAAATACCCACGGCCGTCGTGTAGGCGATGATCACCGTGCGCGAAATAAATTGAGTGAGTTGCCCCGTTTTAGTTAATCCCGCCGTCAGTTGAATGATGCCGATGATGCAACCGAGCAGCAGAACTTTCGCCAAGGGTGTTAAGGGGACATCGGCGAGACTCAGCACCGCGCCCGCCAGAATAATACTGATAGTATTCGTGGGGCCAAAAACGAGGTGGCGCGATGAACTGTAGCACGCGCAGATCAACGAGCCGATCACCGCGGTGGCGAGGACCGCATGAATGGGTAGCCCGACGACGAGGGCGAAACCGATGGCCTGGGGAATCGTAATGACGGCGACCGTGACCCCTGCGATTAAATCAGCGCGCAATTTTTCTCGGCTGTAGCTGGCGACTTCTCGCCATAAGGGCGGGATTAAATTGGCTCGAATTTGCCCGCTAATGCCAGTGATCCGCCGGCTAGCTACTTGGGTTAGGTCGTCGAGCTCCTGCATTTAAGTTAGAGTGGTAACAATGTGGACCGATGGCAATCTCTGGCTCGGTCAACGCGGGGCTGGTTTAAAGACCCGAGCGTTATTTTATCGTGGATCCGCTGCGCTCGTCGATTAATCAGCGCCGCCTAGCGTGACTCTGTCAGCTCTTGGGGAGGATTATTTTTGCTGTCAGTTTCCGTTATCGGCTCGACGATTTAGGTCCTTCAACTGCGCCGATCTTAACGCGCCAATGAGGTAGTGGGTTGATCCGTAACTGGGTCGTTCGATAAACTGCGGCCAAGTTATCGCGTCCAGCGACGCCGAAGAACGCCTTGTTTTTGAATTAAAGATATGGATTTGCATCATGCGGCTACTTTTGCGCATTTTTCTGCCGTCGACCTTTCGTAACCACAACTTGGCAGCGATTTGTGAATAAATTTTAGAGAAAATTATCGAGTGTTTTCTTGACTGGGGGGTATGGAATGGGGAGAAATGGGGCGTTCTGGGGAATTAGGGCCCCGAACTCACCCATGTCGTCTTCAGGTAACACTATTTATTCCGGCCGTTTTGAGCACACGCTCGATGATAAGAATCGTCTTACGATTCCGTCATTGTGGCGTTGGGCGCATACGGACACGGAGACGTTTTTGGCGATCCCGCATCCCGATAGTTACATCGCTGTGTTGCCGCCGGCGCGGGTGGCGAAATTACTCACGCAGGTTTCCGAAATGAAAATATCGGACCGCGAGGCGCAGGCGGTGAAGGCGAAAATTTTCTCGGAAGCCCTTTCGTTTACCTTCGATAAGCAGGGTCGCTTCGGCATCAGCCCCGACCTCTTGCGTCATGCGGGCATTGCGAAGGACGCGGTGCTGTCCGGCATGGGCGATACTTTTAATATTCTCAGTCCGGCGCGTTGGACGGATCTGCAACGCACAACGGCGGGAGAAAACTTCGGCGACATGATGCGCCGGATCGGGCTCTAAAATCATGAAGACCCTCACGCTGATTCGTCCGCAACCTTTACCGAGGCTCGCGCTCATCTTCTGTGCTAACCGGCGCGCCTTGCTCCGCGAGTCGCTCACGCTCGGGCTGCCGTGGAAAAAAATCCATGCTCGCGCCCGCGCTTGAATCTCTGCCGCTCGCGATGACACAGGGCCACCAACCGGTCATGTTGACGGAGGTCTTGGAATACCTCGCCCCACTTCCTGGGCAGGTTTACCTCGACTGTACTTTCGGTGGGGGCGGGCACACCCGCGCTATTTTGGCGACGGGGGCCAGCGTGCTTGCCCTAGATCGGGATCCGGCGGCCCAAACTCGCACGGCGGCGTTAAGCGCGGAATTTCCGGCGACCTTTCGCTTTGTTGATTTAAATTTTGGCGATCTCGCGGCGTTGCCGGAGACTGGCTTGCACGGCATCCTGTTTGATTTGGGCGTTTCGTCGTTTCAGCTCGACGAAGCTGACCGCGGTTTTGCTTTTCGCCATGACGCGATCACCGACATGCGCATGGATCCGCGGCAGGGTGCTGCCGCCGGCGTTTGGTTGGAAAATGCGAGCCATGATGCGCTCGTTGATGCAGTGCGCGATTTAGGTGAGGAGAAAAATTGGCGGCGCGTAGTCGAGGCGATCGAAGGCGCGCGGGGCACGGGGGCGCTTGCACGGACCGCCGCCTTAGCTGAGCTCATCGCGGCCGCGATTCCTGCAGCCGTTAAGCGGGAGAGTCGCCTTCATCCTGCGACGCGTACTTTTCAGGGGATTCGGATGGCGGTGAATGATGAACTGGGCGCGCTGGAGCGAGCGTTGCCCGTCGCCTTCGCCAAACTCGCGCCGGGCGGGGTGCTCGCCGTGATTAGTTTTCATTCACTCGAGGACCGTCCGGTGAAGCAATTTTTTCGCAAGGCCTGCGGCCAACCGGTTGATGCCAACGATGCCACCCCCCAGCAACTGCGGGCTAAATTTGCCGAGCCGCTCACCCGCAAGCCGCTGACTCCTTCCGAGCGTGAACTAGCCGCCAATCCGCGGAGCCGTTCCGCTAAGTTGCGCGTGCTGCGTAAAATTTAATCCATCGCCATGAAACCACCTCCGGCCCCCGGCCTCATTAATCGCTTCTTTGCACTGATTCTACTGCTCTTGATTTTCGCTGGTTCGCTGGGCCTCGGGGCCGTGTGGGCGCGCCAAGGACTTTCGCAGGTGGCCAATCGCAACCGCGTACTCGTGGGTAAATTAGCTGATATTGATCGTCGACTGGATGAAGTTAGCGCGCAGGTCGCCGCTGCCGTTAATCCGGATGCGCTCTTGCATCAAAACCGAGTGATGCGGCTCAGTCTGGCATCGCCGCGGGAAGTGCAGGTGGTGCGGGTGGCGGAGTCCCCGGAATTACGCCTCGCCCAGAAGCGTAATAGCGAAATTTTTAATCTGACCGCCGCTACTTTCAACACGGGCAAGGCCCCCGCTTTTCGCGTGCTAACCGCGGCTTTGCGTTAATCTGATGTCGAAGGGTTTCGCTTCCAATCGTCTCAGCCTGCTCGCGATCGGCGTCATCGCCTGCTTCGTCAGCGTGGGCGTGCGGTTGGTGTTTTTGCACGTGATCGATCGAGATGAGTTGTTGCGCTTTGTGGACAAGGCGCGCCGCCAGATCGTGGTCGAGCAAGCCCGCCGCGGGACCATTCTCGATACGCGGGGGAACTTGCTGGCAACCTCTCGCTCCGAAATCACCGTCGCCGTCGATCCTTGGTCGTTGCAAGAATACCTTGAGATAGAAAAAAACCCGAATAAACGCGCCCGCAAGAGCGCTGAGGAAAAAACTAAGCGGGCGCAATTAGCCGCTTTGCTGGATCTGCCGGTGGCCGAAGTAGAAAAGGCTTTTGGGCCAACGATGCGCTCGATCGATCCGCTGAAAGATCAGCGCGATGGCAAGGTGGATGGCCTGACCAAAGATCGCTGGGTGAAACTGCGGGAAGCTTTGCCCGAAAGCGTGTACGACAAAATTGAAGCTTTGAGCATCCGGGGCATAACGCACAGTCGGGTCTATCGGCGGGTCTATCCCGGTGATGGACTCGCGGCGCACCTGATCGGTTACTTAAATAAAGAGGGCACGCCAGTGAGTGGGGCGGAGCATCATTTTAATCTCTATCTCAAAGGTCAGGATGGGTGGATTGAATCAGAAAAAGATGGGGCGCGGCGTGAACTCGCCCAATTTCGCTCGCGCGAGGTGCCCGTCGCCAACGGCAACGACGTCGTGCTGACTATCGACTCCGTGGTGCAGCACATCATCGAAGAAGAATTAAAAACCATCGCCGCTAAATTTCAGCCGCATTTTGCCACGATCATCGCCAGCGATCCGATGACAGGCGCGATTCTCGGCCTGGCGAACTACCCGAGTTTCGATTTAAATCATTACAATAAGGCGCCGTTGGAGGCGCAGCGTAATTATGCGGTCACGGACATGATTGAGCCGGGTTCCACATTTAAGATCGTGGCGGCCGGAGCGGCGCTAAATGAAGGTTTAGTTACGTCGCGCACAACGTTCGACTGCAGCAATGCGACCATCGACTATAAAGGCCGCACCTTAAAATTACCGAGGGAAGATGAATTATTTGGCCGTTTGAGTGTGGCTGATATTGTGGCGCATTCGAGTAATCGCGGAGTGGCCCAACTGGCGATGCTCATGGGCGAACAGCGTTTTTACGACTATGTGCGCGCGTATGGCTTCGGTGAAGCAACGGGCTTTGGGCTCGGGGGGGAGGTGCGCGGACAGCTGGCTTCGCCCGCCAAATGGGATGGTCTAACGATCACGCGCATGCCGATGGGTCACGCGGTGGCCGCGACTCCGCTACAAATCCACATGGCGATGAGCGCGGTGGCGAACGGCGGCGTGCTCTTACGCCCGCAAATCATCAAAGAAATTAAGGATCCGAAGGGAAATATCGTGCGCACCTTTGCCGCCGAAAAACGGGCGCAAGTGCTCAAGCCCAGCACGGCGGCGCAATTAGCCCAGTTGCTCGCGGGCGTCGTGCGCGAGGGCACCGCGAAGGGCTTTGATATTCCCGGTTTTGAAATTGCTGGTAAAACGGGGACGACCCAAAAAATTATCGGCGGGAAATACAGCACGAATCATCACGTCGCCTCCTTCGTGGGATTTTTCCCGGCGAGTCGGCCCGAGATTGTTTTATCGGTGATTGTTGATGACGCGGTCGTCGCCGGCGGTACGGCTTACGGACGGGTGGTGGCGGCGCCCGCATTCCACCACATTGCGGAGCAACTCATCCAGTATCTGGATATCAAGCCAGTGCTGCCGACCAATCGCACTTTTCTCGCGGCGCAAGGAGGTTTACCATGATTGGTTATCTCACGCCTAACTATCCGCTGGTGGCGGCTTTTCGGGCGCAACCGCTCGGGCGGACCCGGGTAAAGCATCGGCTGACCACTGGACTCTTCAAATCGGCGCCAAATTTAGCGGACTATTTTCCGGCCGATGAAATCCTCGCGAGCCAAGGTGATTTAGCTCGTCCCATTTCGGGTCTCGCCAGCGACAGTCGTCGGGTGCTGGCCGGTCAGGTGTTTTTCGCGCTGCCGGGGCATCGGGCAGACGGAAACTCCTTTATCGACCAAGCGATCAGTCGTGGGGCCGTGGCCATTGTCGCCGAGAAAATTCCGAGCGGCACGGCGGCGCGCGTGACTTATATTCAAGTGGCGGATGTGCGGTGGACCCTCGCGAAAGCAGCGCAGCGCTTTAATCATTTCCCCGATCGCTCGCTGGAGGTGCTCGGGGTCACGGGTACGAATGGTAAGACCACGGTCGCGCATCTCATTAAGCATTTATTGGCGACGACCACCCAGCGGGTTGGCTTGGTGGGGACGATCACCTACGATCTCGGGAATCGGGTGGTGCCCGCGTATCAGACGACGCCCGAGTCTTTAGAATTGTATGGTCTCTTGGCGCAGATGCGGGAGGCCGGTTGCCGCCAAGCGGTGGTGGAAGTTAGTTCGCATGGCCTCGATCAACAGCGGGTGGGCGGGCTGCAGTTCGGGGTGGCGGTCTTTACTAATTTTACGGCGGACCATCTCGATTATCACGGGACGAACGCGGCTTATTTTAGTGCGAAGGGACGATTTTTTAATAGTGAGAACGGGCCTCTCCCGAAAGCAGCGGTGGTTAATATTGATGACGCGGGCGGTCGGGAATTAGCGGCAGCGCTCCCCGCCACGGTTCGTCTGATCAGTTTTGGGGAGTCCGCGACTGCGCTCGTGCGAGCGGAGCAAGTGCAGGTGAGTTCGCAAGGCACCACCTTTCGCCTGGTTTGGCCCGAGGGAAGCATCGACGTCGAAAGTCCGCTGCTCGGTCGGTATAATGTCAGTAATTTACTCGCGGCATTCGCGGCTTGTTATGCGTTGGGTCGTGATCTGGCGGTCATTGCCGTGCGGCTGAAGAATTTTACGGTGGTGCCGGGTCGTTTGGAGCGAATCACCGGTGCGCCAGGAGCGCAGGTCTTCGTCGACTATGCTCATACCCCAGCGGCCATGCGGGCTGCGTTAAGTTTATTGCGGGCGCTGACGCCAGGGCGTCTGTTGGTGGTCTATGGTTGTGGCGGCCAGCGTGACCGATCCCAACGGGCGCCGCTCACCAAGATTGTGCAGGAGATTGCCGATCAGGTTTGGGTGACCGCTGATAATCCCCGCGCGGAGCCGTTGGCCGACATTTTTGCGGACCAGCAAGCTGGGGTGATAGCGGCGGAGCGAATCGCTTTTGTGCCGGATCGGCGGGAAGCGATTCGGCAGGCGTTGGCCGCCGCGCGGATCGGTGATTGCGTGCTCATCGCGGGGAAGGGCCACGAAATTTATCAGAAATTAGCCGACACGATTGTGCCGTTTGATGATCGGCAAGTGGCGCGGGAGTTATTGGTGCCGACGACACGGCGGCTGATTTAATTACCCCGATGCCCACTTTTACCGCAGAAAAAATGGCGACTTGGACCGGTGGTCACTGGGTGGGTTCACCCGTGAGCCCGCTCAGCGGCTTTACGGCTGATACGCGGACGCTGGTTGCTGGGCAGGGGTTTGTCGCTTTGAAAACAGCCCAGCGCGATGGACATGACTTTCTCGCCGCCGCCGCCGCGCGCGGTGCCGTGGCGGTACTCGTTAGTCAGCCAGTGCCCGGTAGTAGCTTAGCGCAATTAGTGGTGCCGGATCCATTGCGGGCGCTGCAACGCATCGCGCGGGAACATCGGCGAGAATTTAACGGGACGGTCATCGGAGTCACGGGCAGTGTGGGCAAGACTTCGACCAAAGATCTGCTGGGGATTTTACTGGGTGGGGCGACGCACGTGCTGACCACCGAGGGAAATTTAAATAATCAGCTCGGCGTGCCCTTGACGCTCACGAAGCTCGAGACGACGCGGCACGCTTACGCCGTGATTGAAGCGGGGATCAGTGGCCCAGGCGAGATGGCGCCATTGGCTGAAATGATCGAACCTGATCATAGTCTGCTCACGCTCGTGGCGCCGGCGCACTTGGCTGGGCTCGGTACGCTCGCCGGGGTGGCACAGGAAAAGGCCTTATTATTGGCGGCCACGCGAGCGGGTGGGCTGAAAGTATTGCCGGCCAGCGCCGGTCAGTTTGAAGTTTTGCACACGTTGGTTAATGCCCTTGTCCTGGTGCCGGAAAATGAAAATTATTCAACGGGGCGCGGCCGCAGCTTAAAATTTAAAGTGACCCAGTGGCCCAGCAAGACGGAGGTGACTCTGGGTGGTGAACGGCGCTTCCGGTTGCCCCGCGTTTCTCATGGGATGGCCGCCAATGCGGCTCTCGCGCTGGCTTTAGCGGGCGAACTCGGGGTGACGGCCAGCAACTTGCAGTTGCGGATCGCGAATTGGTTGCCCTCAAAGTGGCGCGGAGAGTGGCAGGAGTATGGGCGCGCCCAAGTTTACTGTGATTTTTATAATGCGAATCCGGCCTCCATGCTGGATGCGCTCGAGGCGTTTCAAGGCAAGGTCGGGGCAAATCTCCCTCGCCTGTATGTGCTCGGGTGTATGGAGGAACTCGGGTCGGCGGCGGGCGAGTATCATCAGCAAGTCGGCCGGCAGATTCATTTACGGCCGGATGATTATTTATATGTGATCGGTGGGTCGGCGGCGGCTTTACGGGAGGGCTTATTAGAAAATGGCAACGCGGCCGAGCAGATTGCGGTGATTACTGACTTGCAGCCCGTGCGGGTACGGCTGGCAGATTTTTCCGGAGCAGTTTTTTTGAAAGGCAGTCGTCGGTACCAACTGGAAACTGTATTGGCGGATACCGCGGTCAGCGCGGCGCATTAAAATGGCATTTATTATCCAAAAATTTAAAATCGAAGCGGGCGAGGGCGGAGGTCTCACGCCGCCGCGCGTGACTATCGTTCATCGTGCCGCGGGCAAGCGCGCTGGATTAATCGTCACGGAGGAGCCGCATGCTTAGTTATCTATCAGCTTACGGCGATTGGTTCGGCCCGTTGCGGTTGTTGCACTATAATAGTGTGCGCACGATTGGCGCGGCGATCACCGCACTCGTGATTGGTTTCATCATTGGCCCTTGGCTGATTCGCCGTTTCCGCGAATTGAAATTTGGCCACGACTACATCGACGAGCGCACGGGCGCGTTAGGGGCCACGTATTTCGATAAACGCCACACGCCGACCATGGGTGGGTTGATTATATTTATCGCAGTATTTTTCAGCAGTGTGCTTTGGGCTGAACCGAATATCTGGGTGTTTGTCGCCCTCTTGGTCTATACGCTCCTCACCATTCCCGGTTGGCGCGATGACTATTTGAAAGTGGTGCACAAAAATAAGGACGGCATTAAATCGTGGGAGAAAATCGCCTGGCAATCCGCCACGGCGGTTATCGCGCTGGGGATTTTGCTCTGGCACCCGCTCAGCGCCGGCAAAATTCGCGAACTGTGGGTGCCATTTGTAAAGACGGCGGTGATCCAATATATGCCGTGGTGGTTACTGCTCATGTTAATTTATCTGTGGATCGTTGGCTTCAGCAATGCGATCAACCTCACGGATGGTTTGGATGGACTCGCCGTCGGTTGCACGATCACGGTGGCTCTCGTTTTTGGCATTATGGCGTATGTAGCTGGGCGGGTTGATTTCTCCGGGTATTTGTTAATTAGCCATGTGGTGGGCGCGGGGGAGTTGACGGTGGTTTGTGGCGCGCTCATTGGCGCCTGCATGGCATTTCTCTGGTATAATTCTCATCCGGCGGAAGTTTTCATGGGCGATACGGGTTCGCTGGCTCTCGGTGGGCTGATTGGGGTCATGGCCTTCATGATTCATCAGCCCGTTACCCTTCTCTTGGTGGGGGGCGTCTTCGTGCTCGAAGCCGTTTCAGTGATTTTGCAAGTAGGTTGGTTTAAGTTTACCAAGCGCCGCTCTGGCGTGGGCCAACGCCTCTTCTTGATGGCGCCCATTCATCATCATTTCCAAAAGAAAGGTTGGCCGGAAAGTAAGGTGGTCTTGCGCTTTTGGGTACTTTCCCTCGGGTGTGCGCTGGCCGGTCTGGCCACGCTAAAACTTCGTTAACTAATCATTTATGCCCATCGAATATAATTTTGAAAATACGCCCAATTTTCGGGTGCTGACTCGTTCGAGTTTGGTGCTGTTGCGCCAGCCCATCGTGCGATCGCTGACTAAATTGCGGCGACTGCGTCTGGGGCTGGCCATAATTCCGGAAGGTCCGTTGTTGCGGACCGCTAAATGTTTTAGGGGCGCCCAATAACCAGCACTGCGGCCGCCGACGGCAGCACCTCGCCCAAAACGCTGAATAACATATATTTTTAGATAGCAAAATAACCATCCTGCCTCACATATTCTACTTATGAAAATCCTCCAAATCTTCGGAGCAGTCATCGCGGTGCACTTCCTCGCGTTCATCTTCATCTTTGCCAGTCCCGGTTGTCAGACTGGTCCGCGTAATATTCCAACGCCCGATGCCACCGCGCCGGTTGCCCACTCGGCCGCTCAGCCTGCTGAGCACAGCGCATACGTCGCGACGCCGTTAACCTATACCCCCGCGCTGAGTGCAGGTCATGCGACGCCGACCCGTCCAGGTTCACCGGCCGCCGCCGCTCTGGAGCCCGCTAAATCCTCAGCCGAGGTCGCGCCCGTTTCGACCTACACGGTGGGGAAGGGCGACAGTTTGTGGAGCATTGCGAAGAAAAATAATCTCACCGTCACCGAACTGGCCAGGGTCAATAATTTGAGCAGCGGTACGGCCCTCCAGCCTGGGAAGAAATTAATTGTTCCCGGTAGAATTGGCGGCGCGCCGAAGGATCTCTCGGCGGCCGCGGCTCCGGCCAAAATTGCCACCGACAAGCCAGCGGCCGTGGTGCCGCGGGGTGATGCGGTGAAGCATACCGTGCAGTCCGGTGAAAGCCTCGGCGTCATCGCGCGCAAATATCAAGTATCCACCGGCGAACTCGCCGCCGCTAATAGCATCACCGATCCCTCGAAAGTTCGCGTCGGCCAACAGCTCGTTATTCCTGGCTCCAAAGCCGTCGGCGCGAAGAGCACAGGCGCCGTCGCCGCTACGGCCGGCTCGGCTCCAGCCGCGGCCGCTCCCGCGCCTGCGGTCAACACGCCCCGTTTTGAACTGATGGCCCCAGCTCTTGGCCAAGATCTCGATGCTGGCTTGAAGGGGGCGGGTACTGAGGTGCCGACGATCAAGGTGGAAACACCTGCCGTTGAACAGCCGCCGAAGAAGTAAACCACTCTCCTGGTGAGTTCGCCGAGCGCTGTCCCCCGCCGACCTCTTAGGATTACCCCCGCGAGCGTCATCGTCATCTGCGTCGCGGCGCTGGTGGTGCTCGGTCTCGTGGTGCTTTTTAGCGCGAGCTCGCCGATTAAGGGTGGGCCCTACGCCTATCTGTATAAGCAATTTATTTTTCTCGCGGTGGCGATTGCGGCCGGGTGGGTCGTGGCGATGGTCGATCTCGAGCAATTGCGCAAATTTGCCTGGGTGGTGGGAGTTCTCGCGCTAGTCGCCTTGTTGTTCGTCTTGATTCCCGGCATCGGGATTAAGGTAAATGGAGCCCGCCGCTGGGTCGGCTTTGGGGGCGTGCGCTTGCAGGTCTCCGAATTTGCCAAGCTCGCGATGGTATTTTCTCTCGCGCATTACTTAGCGCTCAATCAGAGCAAACTTCATGATTTACTGCGGGGTTTTATTATCCCGCTCGGCTGGATTGGATTATTTTCCGGGTTAATTATTTTGGAACCAGATTTCGGCGCCGCTTTTCTGCTCGGCACGATTGGGGTGGTCCTCCTTTTTTTAGCGGGCGTCCGTTTGAAATTCTTGCTCCCCGCCATCGGCTCATTGTTGGTCCTCTTCGCGCTGCTGGTTTTATTTAATCCGCTGCGGCTGCAACGCGTGCTTTCCTTTCTCGATCCCGAGGCCAATCGACAAGGCACGGGTTATCAACCTTGGCAGGCCATGTTAGCGTTTGCGGCTGGCGGCGTGGATGGCGTCGGACTCGGCAATGGGCGCCAACAAAATGCATTTCTGCCCGAAGCGCATACCGATTATATTTTCGCGATTATGGGGGAGGAGATGGGGCTGATTTTTACGTTAACCGTCGTCATACTTTTTGTCACGATTTTCGTCGCCGGTTTGCTGCATGTGCGGCGCGCGCCTAATCTTTTTCAGTTTCTCCTCGTGACGGGCGCTCTCCTGCTGATTTGTCTGCAAGCCATCATCAATCTCGGCGTGGTTACGAGTCTGTTGCCTTCGAAGGGGATGGCGTTGCCGTTTATTAGCGCGGGCGGTTCTAATCTTCTGCTCATGGGCTTGCTGGTTGGCGTGATTATTAATTCCGCGCGCACGTGGGAACGACCGACGCCACTGGTCCGCCGCCGCTCGCTGACGGAGGTCGTCGCATGAGTGCCGCGGGAGTTAATGCGCGCCGCTTTGTCATCGCTTGTGGTGGCACGGGCGGGCACCTCTCGCCGGGGATTGCGTTGGCGGAAGCGCTGCTGGCGCGCGGTCATGGCGTCACACTTTTTATCAGTCAGAAAAAAGTAGATGCGCGTCTCGTGGCCCACTACGCGCAGTTGGCCGTCGAGCGAGTGCCGAGTGCTCCTTTCAGCTGGGGACCGCGCGGGTTGCTGCGTTTTTATGCAGAACAGCTGAAGGGCTTATTATTTAGTCTGCGCTTCATCTGCGCCTATCAACCGGATGTCATTATTGGTTTTGGGGGATTCACCAGTGCGGCCGTGGTGCTGGCCGGTTGGCTGCGGGGTATCCCGGTCGCTTTGCATGAAGCCAACCGTATTCCTGGTCGAGCGATCCGCCTCCTCGCTTGGGGGGCGCAACGGCTTTATTTACCTCCGGGCGTGGCTTTGCCCGGTCGGCGGGGTCGGGGGGTGCGCCCCACTGGTTTGCCGGTGCGGGCAGATATTATGCGGCAAGCCCCAGCGGTGGCGCGGGCCCAACTCGGCGTAGATCCTACCAAAAAATTACTCGTGCTGCTCGGAGGAAGTCAGGGCTCCAGCAATCTTAATCAATGGGCCGAAGATAATTGGGCGGCACTGGCGTCGGCCGGCATCCAGTTGTACTGTGTCACGGGGTTGGGCAAGGGTCAGACGGGCGAGCGGTCGCAAGTGAATCATGACGGCGTCGTGGTGCGCGCATGGTTTGAGGCTTTTTCTGATCGGGTGGGCGTCTTGCTTTCCGCGGCTGATCTCGTGGTCAGCCGCGCGGGCGCGGGGACTTTAGCGGAATTGGTGCGCTGCGTGACGCCAGCAATTTTATTACCTTACCCCCAGGCGGCCGATAATCATCAGTGGGCCAACGCCACCTATTTTGTGCAACAGGGCGGTGGGTTGGTGCTGGCGGAGTCAGCCCTCCCGACCCTGCGCGCGGAAGTGCTGCGCGTGCTGCAGGCTGACGCGCTGCTCGCACAATTCCGCGCGCAGCTCCTCCGCCAGGCGCAGGAAGATAGTCTCGCCACCATGGTGCCTGATCTGGAGCTACTCGCCCGCGGTTCCCCCGCTGGGCGCCGGCGAGAATCTGAGGAGGTCGTCGCATGAGCACGGCTAAAATAAATACGCTGCGCCCCGCGCCAACTTGGGAGGATTTTTTGCGAGCGGTGCGCCGCGGTCTGCGTCCGGCGACCAAATTGCTGGAGTATGAACTGCTCGGCTCTAAGACCACGATGCGGGTGGGCGGCCCCGCGCGGGTTTATGCGGAGCCAGCAGACACCGAGGATTTATGTCTGTTGTTGCGCCAAGCGAAGGAGTTTGGCTTGCCCGTTTTAATGCTGGGTCGCGGGTCGAATTTAATCATTCCTGATACTGGCGTGGACGGGGTGGTGATCAGTCTGGCACATCCCGATTGGCAGAAATTTACGATTCAGCCCGATGGTCGGATCTGGGTCGGGGCGGGGTTGCGTTTAAAAAACTTATGTGGTTTAGCGACGAAGGCGGGTTTAGCGGGCTTTGAATTTCTGGAAGGAATCCCCGGTTCGGTCGGGGGGGCCTTGCGCATGAATGCGGGGGCGATGGGCGGGTGGATGTTTGACGTCGTGGAGGCAGTCCAGTTGGTGACACCGTCGGGTGAACTCCAGTTGCTTAAAAAAGCGGTTTTGCACGTGGATTATCGGCATTGTGCCGAATTGCAGGAGGCCATTGCGCTCGGGGCTTACTTGCAGGCGTCAGCAGCGGCGGCGACCACCGCCATACGTGGACAAATTGAGGCTTATCAGAAAAAGCGGGTGGAGTCTCAGCCGCGGGAGCCGAGTGCGGGCTGCATTTTTAAAAATCCATCGACGGGTTCGGCGGGTCGGCTCATCGATGAAGTGGGTTTGAAAGGCGAGCGGGTGGGCGACGCCGAGGTTTCGGCGGTGCATGCCAACTTTATTATTAATCGCGGGTCGGCGACGAGTGCGGACATCATTGAACTGATCAAAATAATCCGGGCTCGGGTCAGCCGCGCGCGTGGAATCGAGCTTGAGCCGGAAGTAATGCTTTACGGCCAAGCTTGGCGAGATGTGCTCTGAACAGATCACGTCGCGCGCGAGGCTTGCACTCTAGCAATCAAACCGGAGGCTGACCTAATGTTTAAACCGATCATCGCAATTTTAGCCGGGGGCACTTCGCCCGAGCGGGAAGTTTCGCTCGGCTCAGGCCGGGCGGCGGCGCTGGCGATGGCCTATACTTATCCGACGCAATTTTTCTCGGTGGAAACGGATGCTTTGCCGCTCGGGCTAGATCCGGCGCGCCACATTGTTTGTTCGACCCTGCATGGAGTTTTCGGCGAGGACGGCGGCATGCAACGATTGCTCGAGGGGGCGGGAATTGCTTACGCGGGTTGTGATGCGCGCGGCAGTGAGCTGGCTTTTGATAAGTGGCGCACCCGGCAAGCGGTCTCCGCGATGGGCGTAGTAGTAGCCCCCGGGCGGCAATTTTTAGCCGCCGACAAGCCCACGGCGGCGGCGCTCTCGGCGGATTTGGGTGAACAGGTGGTCCTCAAACCTAATCGGCAGGGGAGTAGCGTGGGGTTGCAGGTTGTGACTTCGAAGGTGGGGCTCGAGATTGCTTTAGCCGGGCTGCGGCAAGGCGAGTGGATCGCGGAGCGGCGGATTATCGGGCGCGAATTTACCGTCGGAATTTTGCGGGGCCGGGCGATGGGGGTAGTTGAAATCGTGCCTAAATCGGGCGTCTTTGACTACACCAGCAAATACACCAAGGGGCTGACGGAGTATTTTGCTCCGGCGAAAATTTCTGACGAGTTGGCCGCAAAAATCAGCGCAGCAGCCGAGACGGCTTTTGCCGCCTGCGGTGGACGTGATTATGCGCGCATTGATTTTATGTTAGCGAATGAAGGGGATCTTTACCTGTTAGAAATTAACACGCTGCCGGGCATGAAGGACACGAGCCTGATGCCGATGAGCGCGCGTTGCGTGGGCTTGGATTTTATGGGACTGTGTCGAGAACTAGTCGCCCCGGCGGTCGAACGCTTTCAACTCGCGCTGGTCGCTAAACAATGAACGAACCGGAAGCTAAACCTGCGTTACCTCCGGGGCGTTCCTGGCGTGATATTCGCCAAGAAGTGCAGTCGGTGGCCATGTCACGGCGCGGTCGGCAGCGACAGATTCTGGCCTGGATGAAGGCGATCGGGATTAGTCTGTTGCTGGCGGGAGTCACGGGGGCGGTTTATTATCTGGCGCACTCCTGGGCCACCGATCGAGCATCGCTGGCCACCGCGGTGCATAGTGAGCGAGTGCGCGAAGTCGTGCTGATGACCAACGGCGTTCTGGCGCAAGCCTGGGTCAGCGAGGTGTTGGCTTTGCCGAAGGCCATCAGTCTCATGGCGCTTGATTTGCCGGCTCTGCGGAAGCGACTCATGGTACATGGGCAAGTGCAGGTTGCGGTCCTGACGCGTAATTTTCCGGACGCACTGGTCGTGACGCTGCAGGAGCGCACGCCGGTCGCGCGGGTGCAGGTACAAGCGGGCGCGGCGACTCCGCAGCAACTTTTAGTGGCGAAAGATGGGGTCGTCTATGAAGGCAGGAATTATGATCAGCAGATGTTGGCTGGGCTACCGTGGCTGGATGGAATTCGGCTCGTGCCATCGGCGGAGGGCTTCGTCCCCATTGCCGGGATGGCGGAGGTCTCGTCTTTGCTTTCCACGGTGCAGCTGCAAGCTCCGCACCTTTATCGTGGTTGGTTGATTGTTTCGCTGGCGCGTTTAGCCGTGGCGGATGAAATTGTGGTAAAAGCGCAGGATATTCCCGAGATCATCTTTACCCGTAAACGGCCTTTCTTTAAGCAAGTGGCGCAGCTCGACTATATTATCGATCGAGCCCATGAATTACCGGATCCGATGCTTAAATCAGTTAATTTAACTTTTGACGGACAAGTGCCAGTTAGGTTGGAAAATGCCTCGCCTGACGCGTCGTCTAAGCCGTCTGGAAATTTTTTAAAACCAGTGGGTCAAAGCAAAGGTAAACGTGAGTTCTAATCGTACCAGAATCATTGCTGCCGTAGAAATCGGCACGAATAAGATCGTCGTGCTGGTCGGCCAAGTATCGCCGAGTCGCTTGCTGCACATCATCGGGGTGGGGGTTGCTTCAGCTCGAGGGATTATGAAAGGCGAGGTGGTGGATTATAAGGCGGCTTGTGAAGCCACCCATGAGGCCTTGGAAATGGCCTCCACGCGCGCTGGCGCCGACATTCAAGAGGTCTGGCTAGCCCAATCAGGCGGCCATTTAGATGCGTTTTACAATGAAGCCTCCGTTAATGTGAAATCAGCGGATAACATCGTCACCGCGCTGGATATGGCGACGGTGTGCGCGATGGCCAAAGAAAAGGAACTGCCCGAAGGCCGTTCACGCATTCATGAAATTCGGCGACCTTACCGATTGGACGGTCGCACCGTGCCAGCCCCCGAGCATTTGGTCGCGCGCCGCTTGGAAGTGGGTTACTGGATCATCCACGGACCGGCGAGCAAAGTGAGCGATAATATCCATGTCATCGGCGGTTATCATTTAGAAGTGCGAGAGCTCGTGCTCGCCAGTTTGGCGAGCGGTTCGTTGCTGACGAATACTGAGGAGCGGACCAAGGGCGCGCTGGTGATCGATATGGGCAAAGGCGTAACTGATTACGTGCTGTACCGTGACGGCCATGTGCTCGTGACCGGGACGCTCGCGGTGGCTGGCGAGCATCTCACGAATGATCTCAGTCTCGGTTTACGCATCACCACGGCCCAAGCAGAAATGCTCAAACTGCGGCATGCGCGGGGCACGATCCAGACCCGCGACAAAACCGATAAAGTTTGGTTGAATGGGGACGGGGCCTTCGGAGACCGGCAAATCTCTAAATTGGCCATCGAGACGATCACGGCGGCGCGCACGTTGGAGATCCTTGAGGTGGTGAAGCAAAAACTCGGCCCAGCCTTCGAGGCTCAGCATTGTGGGGCGGGGGTAATTTTGACGGGGGGAACTTCCCGGATGCCCGGTTTGGAAGAAGCGGCCGCCCGAATTTTTAGTCTACCGGCTCGACGCGGAGAAGCCCCGACGTGGGTTAACGACGAATTGCGTGATCCTATGTTTAGCACTGCGTTGGGTATTTTTGAATTCGCCCTCCGTGGCGCCCATGAGCACCCCGTGCCCGCCCCGAGAAAATCAGGTTGGCTGGTTAGTCTCGCGCGAATTTTCGCGACCACCTAATTCATGCACGCTGCCTTAAATGAATTACCGCTGGAGCCGTTGCCGGAGCGGCACATTAATCTGAAGCTCATTGGCGTGGGGGGCGGCGGGGCTAATGCGGTTGATCGCCTGAAGAGGCAGAATCTGGAGCGACTGCAGCTGGCGGTCATCAACACGGATTTAAAAGCCCTCAGTAGTTCGCCGGTGCCGGATAAGATTTTAATTGGGCACACGCTGACGCGCGGCTTAAGTGCGGGGGGCGATCCGGAGATGGGGCGCCAAGCGGCGGTTGCGGATAGCGATAAAATTGCCGAAATCGTGAAAGGCTCTGATTTGATTTTTATCATCGCTGGGCTGGGGGGCGGCACAGGATCGGGCGCGGCTCCGGTGGTCGCAGAAATTGCGGTAAAAGCCGGGGCGGTGGTGATCGCTTTTGTCACCCTGCCGTTCAGTTTCGAAGGGGGGCGCCGTCAGAAGCAAGCGGAGGAAGCGCTCGCGGAATTACGCCGAGTGTGCGATGCCGTTATTCCCCTGTCCAATGACATGCTGCTGCAGGAAGGCACGGAGCAGACCAGTGTGCTGGACTCTTTTGCGCAGGCCGATGAGTGGATGGGGCGCGGCGTGAAATCGATTTGGTCGATGCTGTCGCGCACCGGCCTCATCAATGTTGATTTTACCGCGCTCCGACAGGTGTTTCAATACCGCGGCGGCAAGACGCTTTTTGGGCTCGGCGTAGGGGAGGGGGACAATGCGGCGCAGGCGGCGCTCGAAAATTTGCAACAGTGCCCCTTATTGCAGACGCCAGAATATGCGCGCAAGGCGGATCGATTGCTCGTGAACATCACGGGCGGGGCTGAGCTCAGCTTGATGAAGGTTAATGATTTGATGACGGCGATTACCGAGTCTTTTGGCCGAGAAGCCCACGTGGTGATGGGCGCGGCGATTGACGAGAGCTGCGCGGGCCGAGTTGAGCTTTGCGTAATTGGCACGACTGACTTGGGGAGTCGAAATTTTGTGCGCCGCGCGCCACCGCTCCCGCGGGCGACCAGCGAGAAGTCAGTCCCAACCACCGCGGGCGCAAAGTCGCCCGTCGCCTCGGCTAAAAATGCGGGTGGCGCTGAGCCCGGAGAAAAACCGAAGCAGGTTGAATTTGGCTTTCAGGGGGACCCCGTCGAAAGTCGGGGTGCCTTTGAGAAATCCGATCGGAATCTTTTCGAAGGGCAGGATCTGGATCTGCCGACCTATTTGCGCAAGGGGATCAAAATTGCGGTCTAGGTAGATTGAGGCCCATCGTCCGATTGCGCTTTACGCCGACGCTCAGGCATAGACTGATAGAGCCATGTTTATCGACGAAACAACGATCAAGGCACGTGCGGGCGACGGTGGTCGCGGCTGCGTCAGTTTTCGCCGGGAAAAATATGAGCCGTGGGGCGGGCCTAATGGCGGCGACGGTGGCAAAGGGGGCGACGTCATCCTGCGGGGTGACGATGACCAAAATAACCTGATTGATTTTAAATTTAAACCGCACTGGACCGGCGAACGCGGTGAACACGGTTTGGGCAAAGACTGTAATGGCCGCGAGGGCCGGCCCGCCATTTTGCGTGTGCCGCTCGGCACCGTCTGCACCGATTTGGTGACGGGTGAGGTCGTGGTGGAGATCCTTAATGACCATCAAGAATTTGTCCTCTGCCAAGGCGGCAAAGGCGGGTTTGGTAACACGAAATTTAAATCATCGGTAACCCGCGCTCCCCGTAAAACGGGCCCTGGTGAACCGGGTACGACCGGTAATTATCGGCTGGAATTGAAGAGCATTGCTGACATCGGACTCGTGGGTTTCCCCAACGCCGGCAAATCATCGCTCACTACTTTAATCACCAATGCGCGGCCCAAGACGGCGCCCTATCCCTTCACCACCCTCCATCCGCAGATTGGGATCATCGACTATGTGCCGGAATACGAACGCCTGATTATGGCTGATGTCCCGGGGCTGATTGCGGGCGCGAGCAGCGGGAAGGGGCTCGGGCATCGCTTCCTTAAGCATATCGAACGCTGTAAATTGCTCCTGATTATTTTGGACTTAGCTGGCACGGATACCCGCGATCCACGCCTAGATTATAAGCAGCTGCTAAAAGAGTTAGCACTGTATTCGCCGGCCTTATTGGACAAGCCGCGGTTGGTGGTCGCCAATAAAATGGATGAAGATGCCGCCGTGATTAATTTGGTTAAATTTAAAAAGCGCTATCCTAAAGTGGAAGTTGTGCCGATCTCCTGTTTGACGGAAACCGGTATCCCTAAATTGAAAAAAGAATTACTAAAACGAGTGAAGAAAATGCGCGCGAAAGCAAAGAAATCGTCCGCGCCTAAGGTCTGAGTAAACTACGATTCTGTCATGTCGGAACATCGACCATTATTGATGCGCTCGAATCGCCTCCTGGGATCGGCTTTAATCGAGCATAATTTGGTCAAATTTGAGGATCTGGAGGCGGCCAACGAGCGATTACTGGAGATCGCCACTACCGGTGATTTACGCCGCAGTTCCGTGCTTAGCGTGTTGGTCTATGAGAAAAAAGTACTGACCGAGGAGGCGATGTTGCAACACGTAGTCGACGACCACGGGGTGAGCGTGATCGATTTGCGCACTTATGATGTGCCGGAAAATGTCCGCCGAGAACTTGATCTGGAGGCTTGCTGGGCGACGTGGAGCGTCCCGTTTGATCATGAAGAAGATTTTCACTTTGTGGCGACGGCCTATTATTTAAGTTCGGCGGTGCGGTCTTTTTGGGAAAAAAAGTTGGGCGGCCAGATTATTTGGCAAGCAACCACGATGGACATCATTGCGGATTTCATCGACCGCACGCACTTGGAGCAGCTGGCTGCCAAGAAAAATAATCTTCGTCCGCTGACCACGGGTAGTCAGGGTCCCATGCCGTTGCCAACGATGAGTGCGGCACCTTTTCCTATGAGTGATACCGTAAGTCCCCCTCCGCCGTTGCCGCTGGGTGGCCAGAGTGGTTCGCGTCCGCCTTTACCCGCCTAAGTTATGCCGCTCGGTCGCACGCAAACCCAGATTATTGAGAAGCTGCACGAGATGGGGAAGCTGACCTTGGAACAGCGCGTGATCTTGTTGGCGCGGCCGGATGAACCGACGGGCGATCAGCTTGATCAGATCTTACAGGCGGATCACCGCATTACGCTTTTCCAGTTGCTGCTCGCCAAGTGCCGCGCCCTCGGCCTCGCGCCGTTTAATGTGGCTCGGTATAAAATGCACAATGGGACCTTCGAGAAAATCGACCTCGAATTCTGTCAGCGGAATATCATTTTACCGGTGGGTCAGGTGGGCGATTTCCTCCTCGTGGCATTTGCCAATCCCTTCGAGACCTCGGTGGCGACTAAGATTCAGGACAAAACGGGATTGCGGGTCATTCGCCTGTTGGGCCGCGAGGCGGATATTCGCGAAAAACTGAAACACGATCAATTGCACGATATGGTGCAGTTTTCTGATTTCGTCGATCAGCTCGGGGCACAATTCGAAGACAAGGAAACGAAGATCAAAGAAGAGGATTTAACGAATGAGGAGTCGGCGCCAATTATTTTGCTCGCGAACCGAATTATTGAGGAAGCCTATTTCGCGGGCGCCTCAGATATTCATCTCGAGCCTTGGGAGAAAGAAATGGTCGTGCGCTATCGGATTGATGGCTTAACCCAAGAAAAGCTCCGTTTGCCAGGGCGAGTCGCTGGGGCGCTCGTGGCGCGAATTAAGATCATGTGCAATCTCGACATTGCCGAGCGCCGCTTACCCCAAGATGGGCGCATCGTTTTTAAGCAATATAACAAAAAGAATATTGATATCGACCTGCGGGTTTCGACCGCGCCGCTGAACCACGGGGAGGGCGTCGTGTTGCGTATTCTGGATAAGCAAAAATCAACGCTCCCCTTGCCGGCCTTGGGCTTTAGTCCCGCTAATCTTACGCAATATCGCGAATGCATCCGCCAGCCTTACGGCATGATCCTCCATTGCGGGCCGACGGGCTCAGGTAAGTCGATGACCCTATATTCTGCCCTGAACGAAATTAACACGAGCGATGTGGTGATTCGCACGGCCGAGGATCCGATCGAGTACACCTTACCTGGGATCAATCAGATGCAGATGCATCGACAGATCGGGCTCACGTTTGCGACGGCGCTACGTTCATTTCTACGGCAGGATCCTGATATTATTCTCGTGGGTGAAATCCGCGACCAAGAGACGGCGAATATCGCGGTAGAGGCCGCGCTGACTGGCCACATGCTGCTCAGTACGTTGCATACGAATGACGCTCCTTCCACGGTCGCGCGACTCACCGACATGGGCGTTGAGCCGTTTATGATTTCCTCATCGCTGGTGGCGATTTGTTCACAGCGATTGATGCGTCGGGTGTGCCGAATCTGCCGCCAAGCGCACGAGCCGGATGAGCGGGAAAAAGAACTTTTACGGCGCGCCATCGACTGGCATGGGCCGATTTATAAGGCGCAGCCCTCCGGTTGCTCTAAGTGCAGTAATACCGGCTACAAAGGACGGGTGGGGATTCATGAATTATTGGTCAATAATGAGGAATTAGTTGAAGCCATTAACCGCGGGGCGGAAACCGTCGAGCTCAAGCGCATTGGCATGAAGCACGGGATGAAAACATTGCACCAAGATAGCATGATGAAAGTGCGGGAAGGTCTCAGCACGATGGAGGAGGCCTTGAGCACGGTGCCGCAGGACATGGAATTGCGGGGCAGTCGAAAGTAAGTCGGCTCCCTTGTCGTGATGGGCGCCGCGAAAAATTTCCCCGCTCGGTTGGCGGGCGCGCCGGCCGCAGGGTCCGCCATTCGCCCTCAAGTTAGGTTTATGCGCGCATGAACTACTGGCCGGAATTTTTGCTCATAGTTGGGGCGCACGCGCTGGCGGTGGCGAGCCCGGGGCCCGACTTCGCCATCGTGCTTAAACAAAGTCTCCTGCATGGCCGCCGCACCGCGCTCTGGACGAGCCTCGGCATCGGGGTCGGCCTTGCCGTGCATATAACCTATAGTCTGCTGGGGGTGAGTTGGTTGCTTAAAAATTCCGCGGCGACGCTCTCGGCGCTACAATATTTGGGGGCGGCTTACCTGACTTTTCTCGGCTGGCAGGCGGTCTCAGCCAAGCCGCGTGCCGGGGAAGTTGAGCTCGCCGGCTTCACCCATGCGCCCACGCCTCGGTCGGCTTGGCTCACGGGGTTTTTGGTCAACGTCTTGAATCTTAAAGCGGCCTTATTTTTTATCGCGCTGTTTGTCCTGCGCGTGAGTCCGCTCACCCCACTGTTGCTTCAGGTTGGCTATGGCGTCTGGATGACTCTAGCCACTGTGGCCTGGTTTAGCTTGGTCTCGGTCGTGTTTACGCAGCCCGCCATCCGGCATAAATTTCTCCGCTACGGTCACTGGATCGACCGCAGCCTCGGGGTCGTTTTTTTCGGATTTGCGCTTAGCTTGGTGCTGACGGCGTGGCGGTGATCGCGCGCTAACTGCGGCTCAGATTTCGTTGAGGCGGACGCAGGCGACGTGGCGTTCGGGTTCCGCTAATTGCAGCGGAGGAGTGGTCGCGCGACACTGCGTTTGTACGTGCGGACACCGCGGATGAAAGGCGCACCCGGTCGGCGGATGGAGGGGGGAGGGCGGATCACCCGCGAGGATCAAGCGAGGGCTCCGGCGCTGAAGATCAGGGTCGAGGTGGGGAATCGCGCTCACCAGCGCTTGCGTGTAAGGGTGGCGGGGACGTTCCATGACGTCGGTTGCGGTGCCGAGCTCGACGATTTTTCCAAGATACATCACGGCGATGCGATCCGAGATGTGTTTCACCACGGAGAGATCGTGCGCGATAAAAATCAGGGTGAGATGCATTTCGCGGCAGAGTTGGGCGAGTAAATTCAGAATTTGCGCTTGAATGGAAACATCGAGCGCCGAGACGGGTTCATCGGCGATGATGACCTTGGGTTCCAGTGCGAGGGCCCGCGCGATCGCGATGCGCTGACGTTGCCCGCCGGAGAATTCGTGGGGATATTTCCCGAGCACCTGGGACGACAGACCTACTTTTTCGGCCAAGGCCACGACGCGCGCGCGGACTTGCTCGGGTGGCACGACTCGATGCACGAGCAGCGGCTCCGCCAAAGTGGCGTAGACCGTGAGCCGCGGGTTCAGCGAGGCAAAGGGATCTTGAAAAATCATCTGTAAGTCGCGCCGGGCGACGAGCAGTTCAGCGGCGGAGGCGGCGGTTAAGTTGCGGCCTTCGAGCAATACGGTGCCGGCCGTTGTTGGCACCAATTGCATGATCGTGCGCGCCAACGTGGATTTACCGCAGCCCGATTCGCCCACCAGTCCGAGAACCTCGCCGCGTTGAACGCTCAGCGTGATGCCATCAACGGCTTTGACGGTGCCAGTTTGCTGGCGGAACAGAAAGCCTGATTCGACGGGGAAGTGCGTCTGCACGTCGTTCAGTTGGAGAATAGGGGATGACATCAGGATCGGCTTTCGTGGGGAAAATAGATTCCGTCGGCTAAATCTCTTGGGCTTGGACGCGCAGGCAGGCGGTCGCTTGGGCGGCGCTCACTGGCAGCAGGCCTGGATCGGTGGCGTGACAGCGGTCGGTGACCGCGGCGCAGCGGGAAGCGAAGGCGCAGCCTGCCTTGGGTTTTGACAGATCGGGCGGTAGTCCTGGAATGGTGTAGAGATCGCGACCTTTGGGCTGTAAAGACGGAATCGAGCGCTGCAGGGCTTGGGTGTAGGGATGGCGCGGCGCGCGGAACAGGGTGCGGGTGTCAGCGGTTTCAACGATGCGGCCAGCGTACATGACTTGGACGCGATCACAAAGTCCGGAGACGACGCCAAGGTCGTGGGTCACAAAAATGACTGCCATGTGGAATTCCTGCTGGAGCTTTTTAATCAGCTCGAGGATTTGCGCCTGCACCGTAACATCCAGCGCGGTGGTTGGTTCGTCGGCGATGAGGATTTCCGGTCGCGTAATAAGCGCCATCGCGATCATGACCCGCTGTCGCATGCCCCCAGAAAATTCGTGAGGGTAAGCTTGGAGACGCTGCGCGGCGTCGTTGATCCCAACCGCTTCCAGCATGGCGAGGCCGCGGGCTAAGGCCGCCGGCCGCGAAATTTTTTCGTGAATGAGCAGTGGCTCGATGAGTTGATCCGCGATGCGCAGGTAGGGATTAAGCGACGTCATCGGATCTTGAAAGATCATCGCGAGGCGTTTGCCGCGAATCGCGCGGGCTTGCGCGGGCGAGCAATGGAGCAGGTCGGTGCCGTCGAACATCGCGGTTCCGCTTTCGATGCGGCCGGGCGGTTGCGGAACGAGGCCCATGAGTGAGTAGCAGGTCACTGATTTTCCCGAGCCAGACTCGCCCACGAGGCCGAGGGTTTCGCCTTTGGCGAGAGTGAAGCTGACGCCGTCGACGGCCCGGTAGACGCCGTTGCGAGTGTGAAAAGAAGTGCGCAGATCAGTGACTTCGAGCAAAGGCATGGGCTAGTGCGAGGCTGGGAATGGCTCAGCGCGCAGCAATGATAAATTCAGGTACCGCGGTCCGACGTAGCCCGCCGGCCTAACCGAGTAACTCAGCGAACAGCGATTCGTAGCGATTCAGCATTTGCCCGAGCGAGAAACGAGCGGGCGCATCCGTTTGGCCACGCGCAACGATGGCTTCGACGGCGGGACCACCCGCGAGCACCTCCGTCAGAATTTGCGCTAAGGCGGCATCGTCGCCGGGTGGGAAGCTCCAGCCGTTGCGGCCCGGCTCAATGATATCGGCTACCCCGGAAACTGCGCTGCCAATCGCGGCGCAACCGGCCGCCATGCCGTCGATGAGGACCAGCGGCAGGCCTTCGTAATGGGTGGAGAGTACCATGGCACGGCAGCGGTGATAAAGGGGCGCCGCATCGGTGACGCGGCCAAGAAATTGGACGCGGGTTGTCAGGCCTAATGATAGCGTTAATTTTTCACACCTGCGCCGATGAGTCGCGCGGCCATCGCCCCCGAGAAGCAGCTGGCCGGTCCAGCCTTGTTGGACCAGGCGGTGGGTGGCGCGAATTAAGGTCGCTTGATCCTTTTGGCGAGCGAAGCGCGCGACCATAATAATATCTTGGCTGCGAGTGGCAAAAGGGAGCGCTCCAGCCGAGTAGCGCGCGGTCGCGACGCCGTTGTGAATGATCGTCAAGCGGGGACCAGCGAGGCCGAGTTGCCGCACATGGTCAGCCACCCCCTGCGAAACGCAGACGGTGGCCGTGGTGCGGGCAGCCAATCGACGAGCGGACCAGCGCCGCCAGCAAGGGTAGCGTTCGCAGTTCTGTTCAATATGTAGAACGACCGGAACCTCGGCTGCGAACGCGGCCTGACGCCCCCACAGATGCTCGCTATTACCGTGTGCCGCGAAAATTTGCGGCTGAAAGTCTGCGATCAAGGCCGCGAGTTGGCGGCGCGTGGTCCATTTTGGCCAGTTGTCGACCCAGGCAGTACGGAGACCGGTAGCGGCAATTTGGGCCTGCATGGCCGCGGGTAGGGGAGCGCGTTTGCGCCGCAGCACGAGTAAGGGTGCATAATTTCCGGTGCGCAAGTGGCCACAGGCTAGCTCGAGCGCTACCTTGGTGGCCCCAGAGCCGCCGCCGGTGACGAAATGCATAACGCGCGGCTTCATGCTGCAGTGAGAGCGGCGAGGCGTTGGTCGACAGCCGCCTTAACCTCCGCCACGCTCAAGCGGAGCAGTGGGCTCGGTCCGGACAGATCGGTCGGGCGCAGAATCGTGTGTTTGGTATCCCAAGGATGCCAGCGCCACGGCTCGAGTGGGCCAAATAGCGCGACGATGGGAACATGGAATGAGGCGGCCAAGTGGAGCAGGCCCGTATCGATACCGATCGCTAGATCCATGCAGCGAAAAAGAGAGTTAGCTTCGCGCAGCGAAAGCTGCTGGCTCCAGTCGATCCAGTCGTGATCCAACGCCACGGGTAAGGCCGCGCGAATCTTTTGATAATAATGAGCCAAGCTTGGGGAGTCGCAGAGATGAACTTCGCAGGCGCGCTCATTGACGAGCCACGCAATCAGCTGGGCGAAATATTCCGGTGACCAATCTTTGGCGGGGGCGACTGATTTGGCGCAGATAAAAACCTTCCGACGCGGGCCCTGCGCGAGGACCGTCGCGACCCGTTGGTCAATGACGGGATCGGTCCAATTTTCATTGTGGGTATCGCTGACTGGGATTCCGTCGGCGCGCAGTACATCGAGGAAGCACTCGACCTCATGCTTGTCAGCGTAAGGGGTGCTGCGCTGCAGAAGCCAGCGGCGACCTTCCGTGGCGAAGCCGACCCGATGAGGGATGCCCGCGAGCAGCGGCAGGATCGCGCTGGAAAAGGAGCGGCGCAAAATATAACAACGATCATACTGGCGGGCGCGGAGAAATTGGACGGCGCCTAGCAAGCTGGTCGGGAATTTTGCCCGCCGCTTTTTTTCTCCTTTTAAACGTGGGGCATAGTAGAGCAGTTCATCTTTGTAGGGACAAAGTGCGAGCGTGTCACCTGACCCCGGTTCCGCGAGCACGTCGATTTTAGCCGCCGGGAAGGCGGCGCGTAAATTACGCAGAAAAGGAATGGCGAGAACCGTATCCCCAATGAAGCGGTAACGAATAACCAGAATGCGGAGCGGTCGCGGGTCGGGGTAAGCCATGGGCACGAGAAAACTTTAACCATGTCGGCCAATGGCCGCAAAAGCCGCGCGAGCCGCCGGACTCACGCGGCGCCCGCTACGATAAGCGAGCAGATCGACGTCGCCGAGCGCCGCCCAGCCGGTGGTCCGAGCGAGCGCGACTGCGCTGGTCTCAATAATATTAAAGCCGGCGGCCCGGAGCAGCTGGGCACAGGCCTCATGCAGTGCTGCGCTGTGGGTGGAGAGAATAAGACCGAGGTTTAGCTCGCGGGCTAGGAGCTGGGCCGCGCCTTGGAGTAGTTCGAGTTCTGCTCCCTCGACATCAATTTTTAAGAAAGTGGGCGCGGGGACCTCGCCGGATTGGATCAGTCCATCGATCGTGCGAACCGGAACTTTCCAACCCGCCCCACCAAGATGCGAACTAATCGTGCTGGCCCGTTGATTTTCCTCCCAGCCGAAAGATAATTCGCCATCCGCTCCACTGATCGCGTAGGGCAGCACGGTGACGTTGGTCGTGCGATTCCACTGGAGATGCAGTTGTAACAGCTGCCGATTGCGGGGGTTTGGTTCGAAGGCGAAGCACCGGCCGGTGGCGCCGACGGCCTGTGCTTCCACCAAGGCCGTATAGCCGCAATGGGCGCCAATATCCCACACCGTCTCGCCGGGCTGGAGTAATTGCGGCAGACAGCCGGCCTTGCCCGGCACGAACCGGTCATAGAAATAATTTTTTGCAGTCGATACGCTCCACCAACGCCCGCGATTGGGTCCGCGTTGAATCGGCAGGCGCACAGAACGAAAAATATTCTTTAGGAGATTCATAGCAAAAATACCAATGGTGCCGCCAACCGACTAGGCCGCATAAACATCGGGGTAGTCAGGGCCGCGAGCCTTAAAGCGTTTGTGCACCCAGAAGTATTGTTCGGGGCAGAGCCGGATATTATTTTCGAGAAGTTGATTGATGCGCAGGGCGTCAGCGTTGGCATCAGCCGTGGGGAAATTTTCGAGCGGCGGGTGAATAGTCAGCGTGTAAGTATGATCAGCTTCGCGTTTCAAGAAAAAGGGAACGACCGCCGCTCCGGTCATCTCCGCAATCTTGCTCGTGGCGGTGTTGGTGATCGCGGGCACGCCAAAGAAGGGTAAAATTTCCGATGACTTACTCCGCTTGCCCTGATCGGGCGCGTACCAAATCGCGGCGTTCGCGCGCAAAGCTCGGATGAGGCCGCGGAGATCGTCGAAGTGAACGGCGGGGGACATGTGCCGAGCGCGTTGACCACGCATCAGGTGCGCGACGACCGGGTTGTTGGGATCGCGGTAGAGTCCGCCCATTTGGTGTGATTCCGACATGAACCGCCCGCCGATTTCGAGCGTTGTAAAGTGGCCGGTGAGCAGAATGACGCCATGGCCGCGAGCGAGCGCCGCCTGCAAATGGGCATGACCGATGACTCGATGCGGCGGCAGCGCGGAAGTTTTTGCCCACCAGCCGGCGCAAATTTCAAAAAGTCCCAGGGCGAGGGAATCATAGTGCGCCCGGGCCAGCGCGGTAATCTGCGCGGTCGTGGCCGTCGGATAACAGAGGCGCAAATTGGTGAAAACGATGCGGCGACGAATACAGATAATGTTAAACACCAACCAGCCCAAGCGCCGCGCCAGCCAGCGTTTTTCTGGCCAGGGCAATTTATCCGTGAGCCATAAAAATCCCAAAGCTAGCCACATGGGCCAATGTTGTGGAAACCAAAGGCGGGGTTGCGCACTCACGCGACTCATGCGCGGCCGGATTGAGGCGGTTGGCGGTAGAGCTGCGGGTTCAAGGTGGGATCATTATACATTTTGAACTGGAAATAAGCTGAGAAGGTGCGCCGGCCCGCGACCACGTCGGCGAGTAGGTCCGCGAGGCAAGTTCTGAGGTCACCCCGTTGCTGGCGAATGCGCGCCAGTTTTTCGGCGCATTTTTCGCGATGGGCGGCCGAGGCTTCGGCGCGGACGGTTTCTTCCTGCATGTGAAATTCTTTGAGCGCCAGAATGGAGAGGCGATCGATCATCATGCCTGGGGTTTCGGAATTGCGTGGGCACCCTGTCGTCGGGGGGGTGAGCGCGGCGACAATCGCCTTGTCCATTTCTTCGGCAAAATTATTTCGCTCTTGATTAAAGCGGTCGATATTTCGCTTGGCTTGGTAGACGCGTTCGAAGCCGAGATCATCACGCCGCGCGATATCTTCTTCATGCCACAGCGAAAAATTGCGCAGATGATTCTCCTCTAGGAGGCGGCCGAAGCCGGCCCCGGTCGCAGCGGGGGTGACTTGATGCCACTGCGCGGTGAGTTCAGTTTGCCGGGCCGCTATATCCTGAGCGTCGAATTTCATGGTTAGCAGGTAAATGGAGTTGAAGAAAAGCGCGCCAGACACAAGCCTGCGAATTCTTGCGCGTGAAATCCCTGCTTGTTATCAAACCCTCCTCGCTTGGTGATATCGTGCATGCCCTGCAGGTGGTGCAGACTTTAGCGCGTGCGCAACCGACGTGGCGCATCACTTGGGTGGTGCGGGAGCGCTTCGCTGGATTAGTGCAGGCGGCACCTTTTGTGCATGAGGTTATTATTTTTCGCCGCCGTGATGGTTGGCGCGTGTTTTTGGGTCTCTTGCGCACGCTGCGCCAAAGGCACTTTGATGCCGTCTGGGATCTGCAAGGTTTGTTGCGCTCCGGCCTAATGACCGCAGCGGTCCGGTCGCCCGCCAAATGGGGTCGCGCGGACGCGCGGGAAGGGGCGGGTTTCTTTTACCATCACCGCGTCGCCCGGCCCGGCGGCCACGGACCGCATCACGCGCTCGCTATATTACAGGAATTTCTCCGGGTAGCTGGGGTGACGCCACGCGTAGATTTTCCGTTGGAGCTACGCGCTGGCCCAAGATTTATTTGGCAGGATTTTTTTCGGGATGAGCCGCGCCAGACCTTTGTGATTTTTACGGACAGCCGCGGGGCGGAAAAACAATGGCCGCATTTTGATGAACTCACGGCCCTCATTTTCCAACTCATCCCTGCGAGCCGCGTGGTGTGGTGCGCTGGCCAGGCGACCCAGCCGAAGCTAGCCGTGCCGGCGGGACGTTTTCTTAACCTGACGGGGTGTCCGTTGGCGGAAATGATCGCGCTCGTGCGCCAACCGGCGACCTTCATCGGCAACGACAGCGGTCCCATGCATTTATCCGCGGCTTCGGGCAATCGGGTGCTGGCAATTTTTGGACCAACTTCTCCGGAGCGGTTTGGACCTTTCCCCCTCACTGCGCAAAAGCATCGCGCAGTCGAGGCGCCCGGTGGTCAGCTCGCTCAATTGGAGGCCGCGACCGTGTTCGCTGCCCTAAATGAGTTGCTCGCGCGCGGTTGAGGCGTGGGGGCGGCCTCATTGGTGCGAGGATCGGGGGTGGGGCGAGCGTCTCTCGTTGAGGCGTCTCGTTCAGATTTGCATTTCTAACTTGGGTTCTAATCTTAGTAACGTCGCCCTAGCCGTAGGGTCTTTCTCTTTTAGTTATGCCCGAAATGCTCATCATCAAACCCTCCGCGCTGCGTGACATCGTTCACGGATTGCAAGTGGCGACGTCGATTAAGGCGCAGCGTCCGGAGTGGCGCATTTCCTGGATCGTTCGGGATATTTTTTCGCCGTTGGTCCGTTCTTGTGCGGCGGTTGATCAGATTTATGTTTTTCGCCGCGAGGGTGGCCTGCGAGGTTTTTGGCGTTTGATGCGTGAGGTTCGGCAAAAAAAATTCGACCTCGTGCTCGATCTGCAGGGTTTATTGCGCACCGGCTTAATGACCCAGTGGAGCCGAGGGCGCCGGAAAGTGGGGCGGGCGGATGCGCGTGAAGGCGCCGGATTTTTTTATCGGGAGAAAGTTGCGTTGCCGCCGGCTGGCAGCCACAGCCACGGACTCGATCAATTGCTCCAGTTTTGCACAGTGGTGGGCGCGGAGCCACGTTTGGCGGGGCCCCTGCGCTTCCGAGAATTGGAGCGACTCAATTTGGCTTTTATGGAAACGCGCAAGGGCTTGCCGCCCGTGCTCATGTTTCCGGATAGCGGGCAGATGAATAAGAAATGGAATGGGTATAGCCAACTGGCCGCGCTCCTGATTCGCGAAGCTGGTCGCAAGGTCGTGTGGGCGGGGAATCATTACCTGCCGTGCAAAGAAATATTCCCCGACGGCACCTTTATTAATCTGACGGGCAATACGAGTCTGACCTCGTTGCCGGCCCTGTTGGCGAAGGCCGATTGGATTATTTCAAATGATAGCGGCCCGCTGCACTTGTCCGCGGCGATGGGCTTTAAGACGATTGGTCTTTTTGGCCCCACTGATCCCCAAATTTCCGGACCTTACCCGCTGAAGCATCCGAAGAATTATGCGATTCAGGCGCCCGTGGGGGACCTCAAGCTCTTGTCGGCGAAGGAAGTCTTTCACTTATTCCATCGGATCGAGACTGCTTATGCGCGCCGCTAGCTGACGACGGTTAAATTTAGCCTGTTCAAGGGCGGTGAATCGCCTTCAACTTTACGTCCCATGCTTGATCCTCGCATCCTTCGTGAAACGCCTGACGTCGTCCGTGCCGCCATTGCCAAGAAGCACTTGGCCGTGGACCTAGCGGAGGTGCTGGCCCTCGATACCGCGTGGCGCATGCTGTTAACTGAAGTGGAGACCTTACGTTCTCAGCAAAAGGCCGCTAACAATGAGATGGCCGCCATGCCGAAAGGAACGCCCGCTTTTTTGGCGAAGGTCCAAGAGATGAAGGTCATTTCCATCGAGATCAAAGCCAAGGACGAGAGTCTGAAACATACGGAGGAGAAATTACACACGGCGATGTTGTCGGTGCCTAATCTGCCGCACGCCAGTGTGCCGGAGGGACGCACGTCCGAGGAGAATCAGGTCTTCGCCACCCATGGTGCGATCACCGCGGTTTCGCCGCATGCATTGCCGCACTGGGAAATCCCCGGCTTTGCTCAACTGATCGACTTTGCCCGCGGCGCGAAGGTCACCGGCGCCGGCTTTCCTTTTTTAATTGGCGATGCCGCTAAATTGTCGCGCTCGTTGCTGCAGTTTTTCTTAGATGAAGACGTCAAGGCTGGTTACACGGAAGTGAGCCCGCCGATCTTCGTTAATGCGGCGAGTGCCACGGCGACGGGCCAACTGCCCGATAAAGAAGGGCAAATGTATGAAACGACCCCCGATAAACTTTATGCGGTGCCGACCGCGGAAGTGCCGTTGACCAATTTTTTCCGCGACGAAATTTTAGAGGAAGCGGTGCTGCCTGTTTGCCGCTGCGCTTATACGCCCTGTTTTCGCCGCGAAGCGGGTAGTTATGGCAAAGATGTTCGCGGGCTCAATCGCGTGCATCAATTTGATAAAGTTGAATTGCTCAAGTGGGTGCACCCGACGACCAGTTATGCTGAGTTGGAGCTACTCCGCGCGGACGCTGAGCGCTTGTTGCAAAAGCTCGAGTTGCCTTATCGCGTCTTACTGATGTGCGGGGGAGATTTGGGTTTTTCTCAATCGAAGAAATACGATTTGGAAGTTTGGGCGGCGGGGCAAAAGCGCTGGCTCGAGGTTTCGAGTTGCTCGAATTTTGAAGCCTTCCAAGCGCGCCGGGCGCAGATCCGCTACCGCAGCAAGGAAACGGGTAAACCCGAATTGGTGCACACTTTAAACGGTTCGGGCCTAGCGGTACCGCGCGTGCTGGCTGCTTTATTAGAGAATAACCTTCAAGCCGATGGCCGGGTAAAAATTCCAACGGTGCTGGTGCCCTATTTTGGGAAGGAGCATTTAAGTTTTAACTGAGCGTCGGGCGCGCCGTGGGCCGCTGGTTCCTGAAGTAATGACACGCAAGCAAACGTCCCCTCGCGGCTGGCTGGCTCAAGCGGCGTTGGTGGGTGGACTCATTGCGCCGAACCAGCTACATTCCGGTGTAATGGCCTGGGCCCAGCGGCGCCGGCCGTCAGAGATCTGGAGCGTAGCATTTTCCGGTGGTGCTGACTCGCTCGCGTTGCTGTTGGTGTTGTGGGCCCATTGGCCGGAGCGGCGGGCGCAGTTGGTGGCCTTGCATTTTAATCACCGGCTGAGAGGACGAGCCGCCGAGGCCGATGAAAAATACTGCCGCCGCGTGTGTGCGGCTTTGCGAGTCAAGCTGGTGGTGGGGCGCTGGCGGGGGCAGCATCAGGGGGCGAGCGAAGCGGAGGCCCGCGCCGCGCGGCAGAAGTTTTTTGCCCAAGCCATGCAACGGTCGGGCAGCGGTGCCCTCTGGTTAGCTCATCAACAGGATGATATTGCTGAGAGTATCTTAATGCGACTCGCGCGGGGGAGTGGCACCGGTGGGCTCGCCGCTCCGCGACCGGTGGCGGCCACTGGCGATGGTCGGCACTTTGTACGGCCTTTATTGACGCTTAAAAAAACTGAGCTGCTCTCGGTCTTGAGCCAGGCAGGCGTTAAGTGGCGCGAGGATGCTTCGAACGCGGGGCGTGATTATTTTCGCAACCGGATTCGCCACGATGTGCTCCCCGCGTGGAGCCAGGCCGCCGAACGCGATGCCCTCGCGGGAGCGGCGTTGGCGCGGGAGCGCCTCGAAGAGGATGACGTGGCCTTAGAGTCTTGGGTGGAAAGCTTGGCGGCGCTGGGCCGCGATCGGCAATTGTCGTTGCGCGTCCTTGCTGGACTGCCGCGGGCGGTCGTACGGCGAGCTTTGCATCATTGGTTGCTGGCGCAAAAGCGCCCCGCGGATCTTTCGCGTCAAGGATTTGAGGGTTTACTGGCCGCCGTCGAGCGGGGGCAGCCGACGCGTTTCAGCTTGGGCACAAAAAGCTTTGCGGTCATCCGGCAGGGTAAATTATTCTCCCAGTACGGCTAAGGCGCAGTTGAGCTGGCTTCGGCGGTGATGGAAAATGAATTAGAAATTCAATTTCGGTGCGTTTGACTTATTCGGAGGGAACCTACACGGTGTTCGACTATCTCACTCCTCCATGTCCGACCAAGAAGACAATAAGAAGCGCCGTCCCCTCAAAAGTAGCCCCCCAGAAGTTTTTCCGGTCAAGATGATCGTTTTCTGGGTGACTGGCATCGGTATTTTGGTCGCGATGTTGTGGTTTAATCCAGCCCGCGCCCCTCAGCCCGCCACACTAAAGATCCAACAGATTGTGGAATTAGCCGAGCAAGGGAAGATCGCCGAGGGCGCCATTCGCAGTGATGCCACCGGGGGCCGCAATTGGTTTGAAGTGACCGGTAATCTCAAGGAGGCCACTCTTCGTAATGAAATTGGTTCGACTAAGGCTTTTATTGCGACCGGTTGGCTGACTGATCCTAATTTAGAGCGACTGCAGAAGTCCCAGGCCTTTATCGAAAGGCCCGCTACAACCGCGATGATGAACCTGCTCGGGCAGGTACTCCCATTTGTGATTGTGATTGGCTTACTTTATTTCCTATTTGTGCGGCAACTGCGCCAAGCAGGGAAGGGCGCGCTCAGCTTTGGTAAGAGCCGCGCGAAAATGCTTACCCGGGAGAAAGATCGCATTAATTTTACCGATGTCGCCGGCTGCGATGAGGCCAAGGAAGAGGTGAGCGAAGTGGTCGATTTCCTGAAAGAGCCTAAGAAATTCCAGAAAATCGGTGGCCGTATTCCGAAGGGCATTCTCATGGTTGGGCCTCCTGGTACGGGCAAGACGCTCCTCGCCAAGGCGATTGCTGGCGAGGCTGATGTGCCCTTCTTCTCTATCAGTGGTTCAGATTTCGTGGAGATGTTTGTCGGCGTTGGCGCGAGTCGCGTGCGCGACATGTTCGAGCAGGGTCGCAAAAACGCCCCTTGCTTGATTTTTATCGATGAAATTGATGCCGTTGGCCGCCAACGCGGCGCCGGTTTGGGCGGTGGTAACGATGAACGCGAGCAGACGCTTAACTCCCTGCTCGTGGAGATGGATGGTTTCGAAACGCAAGAAGGGGTCATCATCATCGCCGCTACGAATCGTCCGGACGTGCTCGATAGCGCCTTGTTGCGCCCGGGTCGCTTTGATCGGCAAGTTTACATTGATCTGCCCGACATTATTGGACGGGAACAAATTTTGCGCGTGCATGCGCGAAAAATTTCGCTTTCGGAGAATGTGGAGCTCGCGATTATCGCGCGCGGCACCCCGGGTTTGTCGGGTGCTGAGTTAGCCAATCTATTGAACGAAGCCGCCTTACTGGCCGCGCGTCGTGGTAAAAAGAAAGTAGAGATGACTGATATCGATGAGGCTCGCGATAAAGTGTTATGGGGCCGCGAACGTCGTCGCGTGATGGATGACGCCGAGAAGCGTCTTGTGGCTTGGCATGAAGCGGGTCACGCGATTGTCCAGGCGGTCCTCGATGACGGCACCATGCCGGTGCATAAAGTAACGATTATTCCGCGTGGGCAAAGTTTAGGCAGCACGACCTATTTGCCGACGAAGGATATTTTGACGCAGCCCAAAAAGAAATTGCTCAACCAAATCGCGATGGCGATGGGCGGACGCATTGCGGAGGAAATGGTGACTGGTGATTTTAGTAATGGCGTCTACGGCGATCTCAAGCAGGCCACCCGCATTGCGCGTGCGATGGTCTGTGATTATGGCATGAGCGAACTTGGTCCCGTGGCGATGGGTGAAAATCAGGACACCGTATTTTTGGGGCGCGACATCACGCGTTCTCAGCATGTGAGTGAGGATACCGCGCGGAAAATAGATTTAGCTATTTCTGGGATTTTACATGCGCAGTACACCCGCGCGCAGCAGATCATCGCGGATAATCGTGGCTCCTTGGACAAAATCGGGGCGGCCTTGCTCGAACACGAGACGATCGAAGGCAAACATGTGTTGGAAATTATTCAGCACGGAGAGATTCGCACGCCGATCGTCAGTGCTAAGCCACCCAAGCTAGCCGTGGAGGCAGCCCAGTCGGTGGAAACACCAGCCGCGCCGGAGTCTACCAGTACCGGCGGTACGGTTGCGCCTATCCCGGCTTGAAAATATTCGCCGTTATTAATTTCAAGCCGAGCCGTGGGGCTCGGCTTTTTTTATGCGGGGCCTTGGGGGCAGAGGCCGCGGCGGTCTCAGTCGGTTAGCCGCTCCTTGCTTGATCCATTTGAGGGTTGCCGTATCACGGGGGACCGGCACAAATCTGCGCTTCTCCCTATGAATATCTGCTGCATTGGTGCTGGTTATGTCGGCGGGCCAACGATGGCCATGATCGCCCTGAAATGCCCTGACATCACGGTAACGGTGGTGGACATGAACGCCAAACGGATCGCCGCATGGAATACTGGCCAGTTGCCCATTTTTGAGCCAGGGCTCGATGAAGTGGTAAATCAGGCGAGGGGTCGTAATTTGTTTTTTTCCACGGATGTGGCGGGGGAGATCAAAAGGGCAGACATTATTTTTGTCGCCGTAAATACCCCGACGAAATCCTATGGCGTAGGGGCGGGGCGGGCGGCCGATTTGCGTTTTATCGAATCGGTGGCACGCACGATCGCCGAGCACGCCGAAAGCGATAAAATTATCGTCGAGAAATCCACCATTCCGGTAAAGACCGCCGATGCGATTCAAGCCATCGTTGCTTCCAATTCCAAGGGGCTTAAATTTCAAGTACTCTCTAATCCTGAATTTCTCGCGGAAGGCACCGCCGTTAAAGATCTGACTAATCCCGATCGCGTCCTGATCGGCGGCGAGCGTACCCCTGAAGGTGATCGCGCGGTGGCGACCTTGGTGAGTGTCTACGCTCGCTGGGTGGCGCGGGACCGCATCATCACCACCAATCTTTGGTCCTCGGAACTTTCCAAGCTCGTGGCCAACGCGTTTCTGGCGCAACGCATCTCCTCCATAAATTCTATTTCGGCTCTCTGTGAAGCCACGGGAGCGGACGTCGATGAAGTCGCTAATGCCATCGGTAAGGATAGCCGCATCGGCGCAAAATTCCTCAAAAGTTCCGTGGGCTTTGGGGGCTCTTGCTTTCAGAAAGACATTCTCAATCTTACTTATCTCTGCGAAAGTTTTGGGCTGCCCGAAGTAGCCGCTTATTGGACCAGCGTGGTGGGGATTAATGATTGGCAGAAGCAGCGTTTTGCGAATCGGATCGTGAAGGAATTATTTAACACGGTCGCGGACAAGAAAATCGCGGTACTCGGTTTTGCTTTTAAGAAAGATACCAATGATACGCGCGAGTCCGCGGCGATTAATATTTGCCGGAGTCTTTTAGCGGAGCAGGCCAAGGTATGTGTTTATGATCCCAAGGTTCCGGCGCATGAAATCACCGCTGATACGCTGGGTCAGGGGGGAGCTAACCCGCGTCTCACCGTAGCGGCAGATGCTTATGCTGCTTGTGCGGGGGCGCATGCCATTGCGATCGTGACCGAGTGGGATGAATTCAAGACGCTCGATTACGCCAAAATTTTCGCCGCTATGCCGAAGCCGGCTTTTATTTATGATGGGCGCAATATTCTTGATCTAGCCGCGCTGCGGAAAATTGGTTTTCGCGCGGCTGCGATCGGCAAGCCTTAAAGCCCAGTGGCTAGTGCGGTGCGTGGCGGCGTTTGGTGGATCTGCGCCGACCATTTTTTGTAAGCAGGTGCTTCATGCTGAAAGGCATCGGGCGCAGCGGTGGCGGTGAAATAATCACCGTCGCCCAGCGTGGGGAAAATTTTGCTAAGATCGTAGCTGCAATTGGCGGCGGAGCGGGGCGCAAGGGCCCAGGCGCGAAAATTTTCGGGCGTAAGCCATTCGCCTAAGGGGAGGGCGGCGGCAGGCAGCCGTTGTAAGGGGGCTAGTTCACCGGCCGTGTTGATGGGCTGATAATGCCAGGTGTCGCGACGCGCATCAGCAATAACGCTGAAGCTGCGGCCGTGCGCCTGCGTCCAGGCGTGGCGCGCCGCGATTGCTAGGCTCTGGTAAGTATAAATGGGCTGGGGGGCGATTATTTGCCAGGTGCGTAGCGCCATGGCGATGGTACGCGTGCCTAACATGGAGCCAGGCCCGGCGCAAAAAACGAAGGCGCGGATATCGCTGAGCGAACAGTTCGCCCTTTGCAGCAGGCTTTCCGTTGCGATAAAAATCGCGGTGCCTGCTTCTTCGGAGACTTGGGACCAGAGCGCCGGCGCCGTTGGGCTAAGGATGCCGACCTGCGTGCAGGTTGAGGCCGCATCGAGGACGAGCAGGCGGCCGTGATTGCTCAAAAGCTGTGGAAGTGAAGGCATTACGCGAAAGCTAGCTTGGGCGAGCAGGTGGGAATGTCGACTTTGGTTTCTCCATTTAAGCGATTTGGAATCTGGCATTGACCGTGCGCGGAGGGGTGACCTAGCTTGGCCGGTTTACCGCTTCAAATCCCCCTATTTTAAACACCGTGAACGTTCAAATTACCGATATCAACGAGACCCGCAAAGCGCTGACTGTCACCCTCGATAAGAGCGAGGTGGACGGTGAATATAATGTCGTCTTGGCCGATTTTACCCGGCAAGTTAGTCTCCCTGGGTTTCGTCCCGGCAAGGCGCCTGCGGCGATTGTCGCCAAGCGCTTCGGTAAAGAGCTGAAGGATGAGTTTAAGCAGAAGGTTATTGGTAAAGCTTACCGCGATGGACTGGAGCAGTCTAAACTTGAGGTGCTTTCGCTCGTCGATGTGGAGGAGGGCGTGATTGAGGCCGGCCTCTCCGCCGCCATCAAGTTGACTGTGGATATTCGTCCTGAATTTGTACTGCCGGATTATAGCGGTCTGAAGACAGAGGTTCAGTCGACTGAGCCCACTGAAGCCGAGGTTGATACCGTCATTGAGAGCCTCCGGGCTGAACGGGCTGATTTTAAAGTAGCCGATCGGGCGGCCGCCAAGGGTGACTATGTGCGCTTTGGCTATGAGGGCACCTTGGACGGGCAACCGTTGACTGCGCTCGTGGCGGATAAAACAATTTATGCGAGCGCCCCGCAAACTTGGGAAGAAGTCGAGGGGGTCAACGATGGGTTGCTCCCTGGTATGTCCACCCAGATCGCTGGGCTAAAGGCGACGGACAAGAAAACTGTCACCATTAATTTCCCGGCTGAATTCGCCCCCGTACCCGCCCTCGCCGGGAAGGCCGTTGCTTACGCTATTGAGGTGCAGGAAGTCCGGGAGCGCGTGTTGCCCGCAATGGACGAGGCCTTTTTCAAGCAACATCAAGTGGATGATCTCCCCGGTTTAAAAACCCAAGTCACCAGCAACTTGAAAATGCGCAAAGAGCATGAAAATCGTGCCGCGCAGCGTCGGCAGGTGACCGATGCGATTACGGCGCAGGCTAATTTCCCCGTGCCAGATAGCTTGATCGCATCCGAGCGTGATGGCGTGCTCCGTCAATTTATTGAAGAGAATATGCGCCGCGGCGTACCGCAGGAGCAGTTTGAGAAAAATAAGCAGGAACTCCATGATAGCGCCACCAAGGCAGCAGTCTCGCGGGTTAAGGTGCAGCTCATCCTCGCCAAAATCGCCGAGGCGGAGAAAATTAAAGTCGATGAGAAGGATTTCAATAATTGGCTCATGCGCGAAGCGATGCGCGGTGGTCAGCGTCCGGACAAACTCATGAAGGATCTCGGTAAGGATCGGGAGCAACTGCGCGCGATTCAGCAGCAGATCATGTTCGACAAGGCCCTTGATTTTCTGGTCTCCAAGGCTAGCGTCACTACCGCAACCGCAAAAGCATGAGCTACTACGTTCCCATCGTTATTGAAAACACTGGCCGCGGTGAGTCGCGGATGGATATCTATTCCCGCTTACTCAAGGACCGGATTGTTTTTATCGGCACGCCGATCGATGACGATGTCGCCAATGTGGTAATTGCCCAATTTCTTTTCCTGCAAATGGAGGACCCGAAAAAGGACATCCATCTTTACATTAACTCACCTGGTGGCGTCGTCACGGGTGGTATGGCCATCTATGATACGATGAACTTTTTGCAGTGTGATATTGTCACTTACTGCATTGGGATGGCGGCGAGCATGAGCACGATTTTGCTCGCCGCTGGGACCAAGGGTAAACGCTTCGCTCTGCCGAATAGCCGCGTGATGATTCATCAGCCTTCGGGTGGGGCGGGTGGTCAGGCCGCGGATATTGCGATTCAGGCCAAGGAGATTCTCCGTTGGCGGAAAACCCTCAATGAAACCATCGCCAAGCACACCGGCAAAACGGCCGACCAAGTGGGCATTGATTCCGACCGAGATTATTATTTGAGCGCGGAAGAGGCTAAGACTTATGGCATTGTTGATCATGTAGTTGCGTCGACGCGTGATGCTCAAAAAATTGCTCAAACGACGGCGGCCCAGCCCTGATTTAGGACGGGAAAAGCCCTCGACTAACGCTGCCGGCGAGACGATATAACTGCTCATGGCCAAATCATCGCGCGTCACCCTTTGTTCGTTCTGCGGAAAATCGCAGGCGGAAGTCCGCAAGATCATCGCGGGTCCAGGGGTTTATATTTGTGATGCATGCGTCAACGTCTGTAAGACGATCATTGATCGCGAAGTTAAAGAAACGGCTACGGCTGCCGGACCCGCTGAAGGTGCCCCGAAGCCCGCTTTCCGTCTCATCAAGCCGGCCGATATCAGGAAAGTGCTCGATGATCACGTGATTGGTCAGGAACACGCGAAGAAGGTTCTCTCGGTCGCGGTCTATAATCATTATAAGCGCCTTAATTTCGATCCCGCGGCGCAACCCTTACTGACGGCTGAGTTCAGCGATGTGGAAGTGGAGAAGAGCAATATTCTCTTGGTCGGACCGACCGGCTCGGGCAAGACGCTCCTGGCTCGTTCGCTGGCGCGAATCTTAGATGTGCCTTTTGCGATTTCGGATGCGACGACACTGACCGAGGCTGGTTACGTCGGGGAGGATGTCGAAAATGTGGTGCTGCGTTTATTGCAGTCGGCCAATTACGACGTGAAGAAAGCCGAGTGTGGCATTATCTACATCGACGAGATCGATAAGATTCGCCGCACCACGGAAAATGTCTCCATCACCCGCGACGTTTCGGGTGAGGGCGTGCAACAAGCTTTACTCAAGGTGCTGGAAGGCACGACCTGCAACGTTCCGCCGCAAGGTGGCCGGAAGCATCCGAACCAAGAATATATACAGGTTAACACCGCGAATATTCTCTTTATCTGCGGCGGCGCTTTTGTCGGGCTCGATGAGGTGATCAAGAAGCGCTTGGGCCAACGTTCCCTCGGTTTCCATATCAACTCCAAGGATCATGAGCTGACGCCCGACGAAATGATGCGCGGGGTGGCGCCAGAAGATTTGATCCGCTTCGGAATGATTCCTGAGTTCATCGGCCGCTTGCCGGTGGTTTCAGTGCTCGATCAGTTGAAGATTGCTGATTTGGAAAAAGTTCTGCTCCTCACAAAAAATTCGATGGTGAAGCAGTACTCTAAGCTTTTTGCGATGGATGGTGTGCAGCTTAAGTTCACGCGCGATGCTCTGCGGGCGATCGCGCAGCGGGCCATCGAGCTTAAGACTGGCGCACGCGCCTTGCGAGCGATCTTAGAGAAGTTGATGTTGGACGTCATGTACGACCTGCCGCAACGCGACGATATTGCGGAAGTTATCATTGACCAAGCGGTCGTCGAAGGTCGCAAGAAGCCGCAATTAGTAAAAATCGCGCGGCCAGCGGCCTCCTCTCGGGGTAAAGACGCTGCCTAAGGTCGGCTTTGCTCGGTGCTCCTGTTGACACGGACCTTCGGCCCTCTGGGCGATGGCGCAGCGCCCTCCGCTTCTCGCTGAGTGCGCTTGGCCCCAGCGATAATCAATCGCTAGGGTGGGATAGACTAAACTCCGCGAAGAGGATTACCAATAAAAGCTCTCGTCCTGGCTGATTGATTTAGCAAAGGCGACGAAGAGCTTCACGCAGTTTTCCACATCCGCGAGGTCGACCACCTCGCTCGGGGTATGCATGTAGCGGAGAGGAATGGAGACCAACCCGCAGGCAACGCCGCCGCGGGCCATTTGGATGGCGCGAGCATCGGTTCCGGTGGGACGCGGATCAGCATCAAACTGGATCGTAATCTTAGCTTTTTTGGCGCAAGCCACGAGTCGCGCATAAACCCTCGGATTGATATTGGGGCCGCGGCAAATGATGGGACCGCCGCCGAGCTTGGTTTCCCCGTGTTTACGTGGGTCGCAATCCGGGTGATCGGTGGCATGGCCCACATCGACGGCGAGTGCAATTTGTGGATCAACCGCAAAGGCGGAGGTTTGGGCGCCGCGGACGCCAATTTCTTCTTGGGTGGTCGCGACCGACACAACTTTGGCGTTCAGTTTTGCTTTTTCGCGAGCCAGTCGGATCAAGGCTTCGCCGACGATGTAGGCGCCGACTTTGTTGTCGAAGGCGCGCGCGGTGCCGATGCTGCCGTTGATCAGTTCAAATTCGTGATCGTAAGTGGCCACATCGCCAATCGCCACGCGACGGAGGGCCTCTGCTTTTGTGCGCGCGCCGATATCAATCCAGATTTCATGAATCTCCGGAACTTTCTTCCGATCGGCTTCTTCCATTAAATGGATGGCGCGTTTTCCCGTTACGCCTTTCACCGAGCCGGCCGCCGTTTGAATGATGACGCGTCGCCCGGAGATGATGCTCCGGTCGTGACCCCCAATGGTGTCGAAGTAGAGGTAACCATCTTTGTTGATGTAGGTGATGATCAGGCCCAGTTCATCCATGTGACCGGAGAACATTAAGGTGGGGCCGCCTGTTTTATTGAGGGTAGCCAAGCGGCAGCCGAGCGCGTCATGGGCATAAGTGTCGGCGTGAGGTTTCACGTACTTGTCGTAAACCGCTTGGGCTTGAGCCTCCGCGCCGGACGGCGACTTAGCTTTTAGTAATTCAACGAGAAATTCAGGGGCTTGGTAGTCGGGCATGGAAGAGTTATTAGTGGGATAGATTCATCGAGTAAAATAAATAGCAGCGCAGGGTATTTAGCGGGCTGACCGCGCCAGCTGCGCGACGATTTCCTCGAGGGGATAGGTAATGATCTCGGCGAGAGTTGGATGATACCACGGGGCGCGGAGCATGTCGTAGACCGTCGCGCGCATAGCTAGCGGGGTGGAAAAGCAGTGGATCAGTTCGCCCGCATCTTTGCCGACGATCTCCGCCCCGAGGATTCGGCCGCGCTGGGGGTCGGCCAGTACCTTCACATAGCCATAATTTGCCTCCATGAGGATGGATTTCCCGTGGTCATTGAAGGGATAGGTGGCGCTGAGATATTTCACTTTACGCTTTTGCAGATCGCGCTCCAGCACGCCAATGGTGGCCAACTGGGGATCAGTAAAGACGACGCTGAGAAGGAGAGAGAAATCAACGGGCTGGAGGCCTTTAACTCGAGCGGCGTGGCGCGCGGCTAATTCAGCCTGGGCGATGGCGATATGTACAATTTCCGCCGGCCCTGAGCAATCGCCGGCCGCGTAAATATGGGCGGCACTGCTCTGCTGCCAGCGATTGATGATGACTTGGCCACTGGGGAGCGTTTTGACGCCGGCAGCAGCGAGCCCCAGGCTGGCCGTATTGGGTTCACGACCGAGGGCGTTAAAGCAATGATCAGCGCGGCGCGTGATTTTTTTGCCAGCTTGGAGGAAAGTGACCGTGAAGCCGCGTTTATCTTGGCGGATGTGCTGCAATTGCGTGTTCGTGAATAGTCGGATGCCTTCATCCACGAAAGCTTGCGCGACCACCTGAGCCGACTCCGCTGAGCAGTCGCGTAGAATATGGAGACTCCGTTGGATCATGGTGACCTTGCTGCCGATACGGCGCAAAAATTGGGCCAGCTCGCAGGCAACGATCCCGCCCCCCAGGACCAAGACGCTCTTCGGCACGAAAGCGAGCTCGAGGACCTCGTCGCTGCTCCAGCAATTGACATCGGCTAATCCGGCAATCGCGGGCACACTGACTTTCGAGCCGGTGCCGAGCAGGAATTTTTTCCCGCGAAGCTGGCGGCCGTCGGCCAATTGCAAAGTGTGGGGGTCGATAAAAGTCGCCGTCGTTTGATAGAGGTCATACCGGCCTGATTTTAGGGCCTGCTGGCGATGATCCGCAAATTCCCCGATGATTTTAATTTTCCGCGCGTGCACGGCTTTCATGTCCGCGCTCGCTCCGGTAATTTTAAGGCCGAAGCGTTTTGCGTGCTGGGCCTGGTGGAGTACTTCCGCTGCGTAAATGAGGGTTTTGGAGGGCATGCAGCCCCGCAAAATGCAGAGCCCACCTAGTTGTGGGGCGCCATCAACGATGGCCACCTTCAGGCCGAGTCCAGTCGCCACTCGGGCGGCGTTAAAACCGGCACTGCCGCCACCAATGCAGATAAAGTCGTATGTTTTCAAGAAGAGGAACCTGGCGCCGCGAGAGTCGCAGCGCCAAGTTTTTCAACATACTGATTCTGGGCTGTCGCGCAATCCGGAGATTTATCCCTTAACGGCCTTTGCCAAAGAGCATGAAATGGATCGTTTTCAGCATGATCGACGCATCGAGCACGAACGAAAAATAGCGAATATAGTAGAGGTCATATTCCAATTTGCGGAGCGTATCCTCGAGATTCTCCCCATAATGGTAGCTGACTTGAGCCCAGCCGGTGATGCCGGGTTTCACGAGGTGACGAAAATGATAGCAGGGGATTTGCTGTTCATAGTCATTCACCAAGCGCACCCATTCGGCGCGGGGACCAATGAGGCTCATCTCGCCCGTGAGAACATTCCAGAGCTGGGGGACTTCATCGAGTCGGGTATTGCGGAGAAAACGGCTAGACACGAAATTGGCGATTAAGGCATTTACCCCAGATCTAGGGGCTAAAAAAAAGATAAAATAATCCTTAGTTTTACAGCAGCTTCGGCCATAAAAAAGGGGGAGAATCGACCTCCATGAATTTTTAACCATGGATGGGGCAGGATGGGATCAGGATAGAATCAGGCGGGGGGATTGATTTTAAAATCCAGACCTAATCCGTGCCGATCTGTGGCTTAAATCGGGTGGCGGCATGATGGAGGGGCTTCGTTTTTGCTACTCTTTCGCATTATCGAATTATGTTGGGTTGGTTCGATTCGGTCGCAATTTGGCGCTCATGAATCTGGCAGGAAAGCGACTGGTTATCTTCGGTTGCGGTTACGTAGGTTCATCCTTGGCTCGAACTGCGCTCGCGGCGGGAGCGCAGGTTGAGGCCGTCACGCGCAATACTGAGAAAGCCGCCGCCTTGCGGGCGGAGGGTTTAACCTCGGTCGTCACAGCTGAATTGGCTTCAGCTGACTGGCATCGTCAGATCGCGCCGGGGGCAGATTTTGTGGTCAACTGCGTGAGCGCCAGTGCACCGGGAATCGAGGGCTATCGGCAATCTTATGTCGCCGGCCAAAAGTCCATTCTCGTTTGGGCGCAGACGGGACAAATCCCCGTGGGCACATTAATTTATACTAGCAGCACTTCCGTTTATCCTCACGGTGACGGGGCTGTGGTGGATGAGTTGGCCGATTCTGGCGGAGGAACACCGACTGGCGCCATCATCAGGGAGTCAGAAATTATATTAGAGCGAGCCTCCGCCTTGGCGTGTCGCCGTTGGTTCATACTCCGGCTCGCAGGAATTTATGGTCCGGGTCGTCATCATCTGCTCGACCAACTACGAGCGGGCGCAATCGCGTTAAGCGGCTCAGGGGGGCCGCATTTGAATTTGATTTACCGTGACGATATCGTGTCAGCGATCATGGCGGGGCTCGTCGCGCCGGCGGTGTTCGGCAATGAAACTTTTAATGTGACTGATGGCCACCCCGCCCGCCGGGCCGAGGTGGGGTCGTGGTTGGCCGCGCAGGTGGGCGTCGCCTCGCCTGTCTTTGATGGCACCTCGGGGACGCGGCGCGGGGGTGTCCCGACCCCTGATCGTTTGATCAGCAGTAAGAAAATCCAAGAGATGCTCGGCTGGCAGCCGCAATTTCCTGACTATCAGGTCGGGTACCGTGCTATTCTCGGGCGACCCTGAGTGGGGGCGGATAGAATTTTTGTAAGAAATTTTGCGTGATTAGTGCCTATTAGTCTTCATTAGTTGGCCTCACTTAATTCAACCCCCACATACTATGGCCGGCGTAGGCACTCTCCTCAAACAAGCTCAGAAAATGCAAAAACAGATCGAGTCGATGCAAGCATCGCTCGAAGTGCAAATCATCGATGTTTCCAGCGGTGGCGGCGCCGTGCAGATTAAGATTAACGGGGCGGGCAAGTTTCAAGCGCTCACGCTGGGCGCCGACTTCCTTAAGGAGGATAAAAAATTTATTGAGGAAACTATTTTGCAGGCGGTGCAGGAAGCGGCGCTTAAGTCTAAAGAAAAAAATGAAGCTGAGATGCAAAAGATTTCATCGGGTTTTCAGATGCCCGGTGGGTTTTGATTTAAGCCGAGCAACTTTTGCGTAACCTGTTTAGTTGCGTTATCTTTTTAAAACACCCGATCGAGCTTTGAGCATCGCATGACCCCCGCGCTCGAGATTTTGCAGAAGCAATTAAAGCAGTTGCCTGGCATCGGTTTTCGTTCGGCCGAGCGGATTGCCTTACACTTGTTGGTTGAGAAGCCGGCCCGTTTACCGGAGTTGGTGGCCGCGCTCGAAGTGGCGGCGAAGAAGGTCCGCCGTTGCACGCTCTGCGGTAATCTCTCGGAGGAGGAATTATGTCCGCTCTGCGCCCATGATCAGCGCCGTAATGGCCAGGTGTGTGTGGTGGAATATGTACAGGATCTCGCCGCCATTGAGCGTTCGGGGGCTTACCGGGGGCGCTATCACGTTTTGCACGGTAAACTATCGCCGCTGCGCGGCGTGGCGCCGGAGGATTTAAATTTTGCCGCCTTATTTGCGCGGATCGCCGCGGGGGAGGTGACCGAAGTTATTTTAGCTTTGTCCAACGACGTCGAAGGCGAAGCTACCTGCCATTACCTCTTGGCGCGACTGCCGGCCGCTGGAGTGAAGGTGACGCGGATTGGGTTCGGGTTGCCGAGTGGGAGTGGGGTGCTCTACGCTGATGCGGTGACGCTGAAAAGTGCTCTTGATGGGCGGCGCGATTATTCGTGATTGCCGTCAGGCTTTTTTGCGCTTCTGGTCTGACCGCAAGTTGCGGGCGTAGTATATCGGTATTATGCGTGCTTCCCAAGCATGAGAGGAGGGTTCGACTCCCTCCGCCCGCACCAATTCAACCCGAAAATTCATATGAAGTTCTCTAAAATCCTGTTAGTTGTCGCGGCACTTTTAGGTGCTAGCTTGGCTTCCGCTGCAGATGCTCCTGTCTCTCAAAGAGCTAAGTGCGATCTTAAGGCTGAAAAAGCCGGTAAGACCTGCGATCACGCCTGCTGTGTTGCGGCAGCCAAAGATGGCAAAAATTGCGAGAAATGCGGCGGCACCAATGTCGCGGCAGCCAAGAAGTAAATTCCGGTAAATTTCCCGCTTGCGAGCCGCATCCTCTAGAGGTTGCGGCTTTTTTATACGCAAAGCCCAAGGCGGCATAACATTATCGCCGGTTATTTTGCCCGGGATCGGCTACGGGCCGTCATCCTGAGCCTAAAAATTAGCGTGACCCACTCGCGGCTACTTGGACGCGCCGGTAGCGATCTTGCACGCGGCGAGCAATGTCAGCGGGTGCGAGGTCGTAGGCGGCGCGAAGGATCGCGACATTGCTGCCGTGTTCCACAAATTTATCGGGCCACCCGATGCGTTCGACGGGGGTTAAGCAATCCGCTTCCTGCAATGCTTCGAGCACGGCGCTACCAAAACCGCCCGCGAGTACATGGTCTTCCATCGTCACAATCAGGGGAACTGCGGCGGCCTGCTTCAGCAGGAGCGTGCGGTCCAGTGGTTTGATAAAGCGGGCGTTAACTACGCCAACCGACCAACCTTCATCGCGCGCGAGTTGGTCGGCGAGTTGGAGGGCATCGGGCACCATGGAGCCAAGGGCCCAAATAATGATTTGCGTGCCTTCGCGCAAAACTTCCGCCTGGCCAACCGTCAGTTGGGCGGGAGTTGCTTTGATCGTTGCTCCGGGACCGGCGCCGCGCGGGTAGCGAATGAAACCCGGTCCGGGCAGGTGCAGCGCGGTGTGCAGCATATCAACAAATTCATCTTCATCCTTCGGCTGCATGACCGTGGCGTTGGGGACGCAGCGTAAGTAAGCGAGGTCGAACAGACCATGGTGGGTGGGGCCGTCATTGGGCGAGAGTCCGGCCCGATCTAGACAAAAAGTGACCGGCAAATTCTG